>JAMDDR010000279.1 GCA_023488685.1 Chloroflexota bacterium
CCGTCGGACAGGGCGCGCGCAACGGCGCGACGAACGCCATCCCGTGATACACGCTGGCGCCCAGCCGGCGCAACACCCCCGGCGTCTCCACCTGTTCCACCCAGATGCGCTGAAGCGGACTTTCCGTGCTGCGCGACGCGGGGAGAAGAGAGATTGGAGAAGAGAGATTGGAGATTGGAGATTGGAGATTGACAGTTGGCACTTCACCCCGCGCAGTCGGACTAATCAGCGCCGTAAAGTGCACCTCCCTCTCCTCCGCTCCCCTGCTCCCTTGCTCCCCCTCTCCCCCTCTCCCCAGCGCCTCCAGCAACGCGCGGATGTACTGGTGGATGCCGGCCTGGCGGTAGCCGGGTGTGCCACTCAACAGATAAGCGCCCAGGGCGATGTGCATGTGACTCAAAGTTCCGAGTACCGAGCACAGAGTACCGAGTGGCCATTACTCGGCACTCGGCACTCGGTACTCCTATTCCTACCGCAACGCGAGTGCGATATCCTTCAGGCTCGGCTTGCTGCCTGACAGGAGCGTTTGAGCGCGGAACAGCCGCGCGACCAGGTTGAGTACGATCACGACCGTGACTGCCAGCAGGGCGATGCCCGCCACGATCTGCCATAGCGGCACGTCCGTCGCCATCACGCGCATCACCATCACCACCGGCGAGGTGAACGGGATCAGGCTGAGCACCACCGCCAGCGGCCCATCCGGCTCGTACAGCAGCGCCGTGTTCAGGTACATCGGAATGATGAGCGGCAGCAGGATGAAGAACGTGTACTGCGCAGCCTCGCGCGTTCCCGGCATCAGCGCGCCCAGCCCGCCCATCAGGCTGGCGTAGATGAAGTAACCCAGCACAAAGTAGATCACGGCCACGACCACGCTACTCGCGCTGACGCTGCCCAGGTTGGCCGCCGCCGGGATGTAGGCCAGCGCCGACAAGGACGAGAGCAGCCACAGCCCCAGTTGGATGAAACCGATCAGCCCCAATCCCATGATCTTGCCGGCCAGCATTTGCCGCGGTGTGATCGACGACATCAACACCTCCACCATGCGGTTCTCCTTCTCGCTGCTGACGGTCTGCATCAGGTAGCTGGAGGCGCTGATCATGACGATCATGAACAGGATGCCGGCGAACATCGGCAACAGCGGGAAGGGCAACCCCGTGCCACCCTTGGCATCACTGGGCGCCAGTGCCGCTTCCTGTTGCACGTTCACGCTGGTCATCGCACGCGCCAGCTCGGCCTCGTCACCTCCGACCAGGTTGTAGCGCAACACGCGTTCGAATTGCCCGGTTGGCGAATCCAGCGGACTGAATTCCGGCGAAATATAGGTCACGTTGCCACTGGCGACGTAATCCTGTGGCACGACGAAGAAGCCTTGCACTTCACCGGCGGCGAGGGCCGTGCGCGCGGCGGCCTCGTCCGGGAATGCCTGGAACACGGCGCCTTCGGGCATGGTCTGGATGAGACCGCTATGATCGACGTAGCCTTGAACCGTGGTGCGGTTCTGGCGCGACGCGATGGTGGCCGCCGTCGCCGCGCCACTGCCCAGGATGCTGATGGCCATGACCACGCCCATGAATAGCGGCAAACCGACCAGGCTGATCCAGAAGCTCGGCTTCGTGATCAGCGTCATGAATTCGTGCCGCATGACGATGATGGTTTTAGACATTCGCCCCTCTCAAAACTTGATATTCGCCGCGATCTCACTGATGTTGACGCGCTGGCCGAAACGAAGCATGCCGATGCGGAAGATGCGCGCGGCCAGCCAGAAAGCGCCGATCACGGTCAAGGTCAACAAAACGATGCTCGCAACGATCTGCCACAATGGAACGCTGGTCATGCCGTAGCGCACCAGCAGCGTGAGTGGCGCCGTCAGCGGGAACAGGCTCAGAATCACCGCCAGGATGCCGTTGGGATCGAACAGGATGACCGCGAAGAAGAACATCGGGATCATGGCGGCCATCGTGAACGGGGTGGACAGCGATTGGCCCTGCTTCACGTCCACGACGATGGACCCAATGCCGGCCATGATGGCGCCGAACATCAGGTACTGCAGCACGGATAGCACGACCGCCAGCACGATGAAGCCGGCGTCGATGCTGGCTCCCTGTAGGAACTCGATGCGGCTCTGGGCGAATTGCAGCGCCACGGCGCCGCCGAGCAACCATACGCCGATTTGCGTCCAGCTTACGGCGGCCAGCCCCAGGATCTTGCCACTCATCAACTGCATCGGCGTGACCGAGGTGACCACGATCTCGATGGTGCGGTTTTCCTTTTCATCCACCACGGCCTGCAGCAGGTATTGCGCGCCCCCGAACAGGGCAATGATGAACAGAATCGCGATCACGATGGGCAGGATGATGCTGATGACATTGTTATCGCTGAACGTGCGCGACTGGTCCGGCGTCTCGAAGGCGAAATTGGTCCCTTCCAGCAACCGGCGTGTGATCTCGGGATTTTCCCCGTCCACCAGCGCGCTCTTTGCAAAGCGGTCAAACGCCCGCTTCACCGAGTTGCCCGGCTCGTTCTTCCAGTAGAAGAAGTCGGCCTTGCCTGTGGTGTCAAAGCCCGGTGCGAGCACATAGTAGGCGATGATCGCTTCATTCTCCAGCGCGGCGCGCGCCGCTTCCACGCTGTCAAAACGCTGGAAGGTATTGTCTGCATCCGCTGGCGGCGGCACCGCCGTGGCCAGCGCGTTGGCCGGGTCGACGTAACCAACCACGCCCCTGTCGCTGTTAATGGTCGCCGACGCAGAGATGAAGCCCACCACGATGATCACGGCGATGAAGATGAGCGGCATCAGCAGCACGACGATGAAGCTCTTGCGCGCCACCCGCTGCTTGTACTCATGTAGAGCGATTTGAATCACTTTTTTCATATCTAATCGTTGGTTACTGGTCGCTGGTCATTGGTTACTTGTGACCTATCGCCAATGCTGAATCTCCAATCTCTAATCTCCAGCCACCAGCCACCAGCCACCAGCTACCAGCTACCAGCCACCAGCTACTGGCTCGTGACCACCTTCACAAAGATATCATCCATGGTAGGAATGGCGAGTTCGAACGATTCGACGAACAGGTCGGGCGTATCGGCGAGCCGGCGCAATAGCGCCTGGGACGGCATGTCCTGTGGCAGGCTAAGGGTATGTTCGTTGCCCTTGCGAGAGGTCTCGGTCACCCCCGGCAGCACAGGCAGATCCCCACGCACGACCACACGCACG
>JAMDDR010000071.1 GCA_023488685.1 Chloroflexota bacterium
ACGCCATCAACCAAAGGGATTTCGGACAGGCGGCCGAGCTGTCACGCCGGGCGCTGCAAAACCTGCCAACTGAACTTGGCGCGATACGCAGCGTGGTGAATCTGAACCTCGGCGACGCCTACGCCGAACAGGGTGCATTCGACGACGCCGCCGATGCCTTCCGGGACGCTTTTGACGCGGCTCAGCTCAGCGGCAACTACACAGTGCAGGCGGTCATCATCGGCAGCCTGGGCCGCCTGTACCTGGGGCAGGGTCGCCTGTACCAGGCCGAGTCCATTCTGCAACAGGCCTTGTTGGTTGAGAAGGACATGCTGTCGCGGGGCGGGCCGCCGCTGCTGGCCGCGGGTAAGCCGCTGGCGTTCCTCACTGGCATCTATGTCGAATGGAACCAGCTCGACACCGCTGCACAACTGGGCGCCCGCGCCGTGGACTACTGCCGTAAGTGGGGACACGTCGAGCACATGATGGACGCCTACGTGCCGATGATCCACTTGAGACACGCGCAGGGCGATGAACAAGGCTGCCTGGACATGCTTGACCAGGCGCAGGCGCTGGTGAAGGATGCCGAACGGACGGTCCGCCTCACCGGCGATGACCGTGCCAAAGCCCGGCTTACCATGTTGCGGCGATCTGCCTCGCTGGCCGAGGTACACCTGCACTTGAAGCGACGAGAGCTGGATTTTGTCGAGCGCTGGCTGGCACGCGCCGATGCTGCCCAGGACCCTGCGCTCCCTGATTGCACCTACGTCGTGGACAACGTCCGCGCGCCGTACTGGCTGTTGCGCGGCAAACTGGATCAGGCGATCCCGCTGCTCGAGCGCTTGATCCAAACCTCGCGCGAGACAGGCTGGATGAGGCGTGAGATCGACGAGCTGGTGCTGCTGGCCTGTGCCGAGCAGATGTCAGGCGACGGGCCAACAGCGCGCGCGACGTTGGAACAGGCGCTGGCGTTGGCGGAGCCAGAGGGCTACGTGCGCGTGTTCGTTGACAAGGGTGAGCTGCTGAGGGGCCTGTTGGCTGAGCTGGCCGTCCGGCCTGCGAGAGTGGCGCCTGCTTACCTTGAGCAACTGTTGGGTGCATTCCCACCTCCGCGTCAAGGCACCAGTGCCAACGAGGCGCGCGCCGATCTGGTTGAGCCGCTGACGGAGCGGGAGAAGCAAATCCTGCGGCTGCTGGCGGCGGATCGCACCTACCCCGACATTGCCGCCGAGCTGTATCTATCGCTCAACACAGTCAAGACCCACATGAAGCGACTGTATGCCAAACTTGGGGTCGATAGCCGCATGGCGGCCGTCGAGAAGGCTAAAACGACAGGACTCATCATCAATGGAACCATGCAAGATCATTGAGGCGTTACCCAGTGCCGAAGAATACAACCGGCTGCGTCAAGCCGTAGGATGGGGAACCTACCAGGAGAGTGTCATTCGCTGCGCCCTTCCTCACTCACTGTATTGTGTATGTGCCTTCGTCGATGGGCTACTCGTGGGGATGGCTCGTATCATTGGGGATGCGGGCCTGGTATATTACATTCAGGATGTCATCGTTATCCCTGGGTATCAGCGGTGTGGGATTGGAAGCCAATTGATGGATCACATCATGGCGTATATTCGAGACCACGCCAGCGACCATACGATCATCGGGTTAATGTCGGCGTATGGGAAAGAACCCTTCTACGAGAAATATGGATTCATCAATCGGCCCACCGAGAAATTGGGGGCAGGGATGACCATCTTTTGGCGAGCGTGATGCAACCCTTCTAATGACTTTCGGGAGAATTTGACCACTCCCCGCGCTAAAGCGACGGGGATTCTTGAGGATCGACGCCACACGCCAGCGTTGCTGCTGGTCTTACAGTGACTCCCCTCCATCTAAAGATGGTCTTTAGACCACGACATGGCCCTGCCGTGTTTCAGCATCCGTGCGGCATTGATGTCCCGCTGGACGACTTCGCCGCACTGCGGACATACCCACTCGCGATCCGCCAGCGTGAGTGCATGGTTGACGTACCCACACTCGAAATGCGTCTGGCTGGAGGGAAAGTACTGATCTCGTTTGCACACTGTCTTGTCGTTACTGGCTGCGAGATCGTCCAACTTTTGCACAAACGAACTGAATGCCAGATCAGATACCTTGCGGCCCCACCGCGCCTTCATGCCACGTAGATTCAAGTCCTCAATCCAGATGGTGTCATACTGCGCGACCAAGCTGCGGGCTATCTTCCACTGCCAGTCATTGCGCTGGCGTTCAGTCTTGCGATGCAGTCGTGCCAATGCCTTGACTGCTTGACACCGTGACTTGGAACCGCGCTGCTTGTGTGAGACGGCGCGGTTCGCCTTCTGGATGGCCTTTGCGTTTGCCTTGAAGAACTCAGGTGAGTCGATCTCGTTGCCATCGTCCAAGGTGAGGAATGTCTTCAAACCGAAGTCCATGCCCGCTGTATTACCAGTCGCAGCAAGGGTCGGTTTGTCGTCCACCTCACAGGCGAAGTGCACCCAGAAGTCGCCTACGCTGTCACGCTTGACAGTGACGGTCTTGATCTCTCCCGCCATCGGCCTACTCAACGCAAACTTGTAGACGCGATCAACGATCCTGATCCGGTTGTCGGCTACCAGCTTCCACCCAGCCTGCTTCAAGGTGAATGACTTGTATTTGCGCAACTTCTTAAACGATGGAGGGCGAATGCGCTTGTTGCCTCGTTTGTTCTCGGTGAAGAACAGGCCATAACCTTTCTCGATCCGCTGCACCACATCCTGCGCCGACTGCGAAGGAAGATCATTGAGCCACTCGAAGCCCTCGATAGACTTCAGCTTTGTCAGGTGCTTCATCAAGCGGAACTGATTTAGATGCTTGCCCGTCAGCCGGTAGTAGCGCTGGTGGCGTGCCATGCAGAAGTTGTAGAGCAGGGCGTGCAGATTCACCAGCCGATCCAGGTGCTGGTTTTTCGGCTTGCGGTAGATTTTGTAGGTGAACTGCTTGACCATCGGTATGGTTACCCCACTGTATCCCATCCAACGTCCATGTCAAGAGCGGCTTACGCCGTTCGCTTATATCTCCGGGTTAAAACCCGGAGCTTTACGCTCATTTATCGTAAATGTATCTCGCGCGGATCGACCGGCGTGCGCCGGGGGAAGAAGCGCGGCACGCGAACGCAGTAGCGGGCATAGCGCTCTCCGAAGCGTTCCAGCAACTCCCGCTCCTCCAGCCGGATCTGCAACATGAGCTGCATGACATACACGCCCAATAGCAGCACCAACGTCCAGCTTTCGGTGAGCAGCGCCGCGCCGAGGATGATCATCACATCGGTATCATAGAGCGGGTTGCGGACATGGCGGTAAGGCCCTTGCACGACCAGCACCTGGGGCACATGCTGTTCCTCGGCACCACCTCCAGGTGTAAATATCGCTCCCGCGAGTAGCAGGCGCGCCCAGCCCATCTGCCCCGCGGCCCAGACCCCAATCCCGACCGCCACCGCCAGCAGCACGCCCCCCACGATTTGCAGTACCGGCGGGCCGTCCCAGCGCCAGGTGAGCCACCATGTGCTCAGCAACGCGAGCACGACCGTAACGCCGATCCAGATCAACCCAACTTGTACCCCGTACCAGGCCCGCAGGCCACGCGGGCGAAGCCAGCGCCGCCAGCGCTCAAGAAAGGGATAGGTCAGCAGATCGATGACGACCATGCCGCCATAGAAACCCATCACATACAGCGGCAGCAGCAACCAGCGGCCCAGCAGGGCATCCCCGCCGATAAAAAGCAGGAAGGAGAGGAGCCACAGCCAGGATGGGCCGTGATGCCAGGATGCCTGCGTCCCTTTCGGAAGCGCGCTCGAATCTGCCATTGCCTATCTCCATCCGCCACGGCCGTTGGACTGCAACTGGCGCGCGATGAGCAAATCCTTAACTGTGTCGTACATATGACCACCATCCCATCGTCTTATCCCCACCTGACAGAAGTCACAGTTAAACAGTACCGCTCAGGCTCTGCATGCTATTATTCCCCTCACCAGTGAATGTGAGGGCCTGACACCATTCATTATCGGTGATATTACAGGATAGCAGAGGCGGGGAATGAGTGATGGAAACACAATCCCAGGCCCAAGTTACGCCGAGGACAATGACCGTGACATACGGCCAGGTAGAGGCGGCCTTGAAAGCGCTGCCGGTACACTTACTGCCGGCAGTGTACGAGTATTTGCGAGACCTGGCGGAAGATGCCGAAGATCTGGCAACGATTGATGCCCGTCAGCATGAACCCACTCGACCGGTCGAAGAATTCTTTGCGGAGTTAGAGTCCGAAGAAGCAACGCAGACCTCATCAGCAACAAACTACCCACATTAATCGCGCCATGCGGCGTCTTCAGAAAACATGCGATGCAGTCGTTCTTTCTCCTCTGCTGGCAACCATGCAGATGCTATCGCTTGGGAAATGACCTGGCGTATCTCGTCGCGCGAAAAACCTAATTGCTCGAGCAGGCGATATTCGTCAGCCAAACTGTTGCCAAACATTTTGGGGTCATCCGTGTTGACGGTCACGATCATCCCGCGTTCAAAGTAGCGCCGTACCGGGTGCTCCTGCGGCGACTGGACCACCCTGGTGCGCAGGTTGGAAATGGGGCACATCTCCAACGGGATGCTTTTTTCGGCCAGGTAGTCGAGCAAAGACTCGTCCTCTTGCGCGCGGGTGCCATGCCCAATGCGATCGACGTGCAAATGACGGATGGCGCCCCAAACACTCTCCGGGCCCGCCCCCTCACCGGCATGGGCGCTCGTATAGAACCCCAGCCTGCGCGCCTGCTCGAAGACCTGCACGAACAGTTCAGGTGGATACTGCTGCTCTGAGCCACCGATCCCAATGCCGATCACGCCCAGGCTGCGCACCTCGTCGACCTCTACCAGCGTGGTCATCGCCTTCTCAGGGCCCGAATCACGCACCAAATCGGCCACAAGCGCAACTTGAATTTCGGGGACCTTCGAGAGACCCGTGCGAATCGCCTCGGTCAACCGCTGTGGTTGCAAACCATGGCGAGCGAAGTCGGACGGGGAGTAAAAAGCCTCCACATAGCGGATGTTCTGCTGAGCGAGATCCCGTGCCACCGCCTCGGCGATCAGGGTGAAATCCTCATACTCGCGCAAAAACCGATTCTTCCAGCCCCATGTTTCGAGGAAGTGGGGGAAGTCACGATACTCGAATTTCCGCACCAGGGCCTGTAAATCTGGGACGGCCTGGTCTTCGCCATACTTCTGCACCAGACTCCAGAGTGCCTGGTAGGGAATAGCCCCTTCAAGGTGCAGGTGAAGTTCGACTTTGGGAACGCGCTCAAACCAACTATTCATAAAGTGATTTGCACTCATCATTTAGGATATTGCCGATGATCTCGATCATCACTGGTGACTTCTCGACGATTTCGGTTGCGCTCACATGGATTCTCGATTTTCCAAGTCGGGCAGTCTCCGCAATGGAGACCCCATAAACAATCGTCGTCAAGTTGGCCCATACTGCGAGAGAAGAACACATCGGGCAAGGTTCACAGGTGGAGAATAGAATGGCCCCACTCAGATTGCCGTGCCCCAGGGCATGAACGGCTTGCCGGATGGCGTTCACTTCTGCATGAAGACTGGGATCTCTTTGCGTAACCGCCGTATCATGAGCTTGCCCGATGATACGGTTGCCCAGGACGACGACGGCGCCATAGCCCTTGTTGCCCTCCAGCCTCGATAGCTTTGCCTCGGCAATCGCAAGGCGCATCATGGCTTCAAAGTCGACCCGAACGATCATCTCCTGACAGTGAGCCGAATAAGGTCTGATTTCTTCGTACCTGCGCAGGAATCTTAACTGTGGATCAAGTTGCGACACAAAGGCCTGGGCTGACTTCTCATAGGCCGCGCGACAGATCTGGCGGGTATCGAGGCCCAGCGCCTTAACTGCCTCCAAAGTCGGGCACGGATTGGTGGACAGCCATACGATCTCCGTCTCTGTCTCCGCCACCACCTGGAGTTCGTCTTTGGGAAGTCCCATGTAGTCGAAGAACAGCAGCTCGAAAGCCTGGCGTGGCGAGGGGTGATCGTGCGCGCCAGCGGCCCAATCGTTTTGTCTGAACCAGGCGACACGCTTCCGGGCCACTTCTGCTTCAATCATCCGGCAAGGTGCCTGCCGCAATCGTTCAATTTGCTGTTGCACTTTCAACTCAAAGTCGTCTTTCATCAAGCGAAACTCTACTCTGATTTCGTGCGGCAGCAAGTTGGTTGCAACGAATGGATGAACACCAAAACTGCTGACATGGGGTTGTCAGGAGGAAGGCCTATGATGAGAGCCAGGCACACACTCAGGAGGTTGGAATGCAACCTGATATCAACTCTGTGAAGGATGGGCGGGTTCGGATGTTCTATTGGATGTACTGGCTGCAACACCAGATCGTCTGCGACTTCTTTACTCGCCTGACGGAGGAACAGTTCGATTACCGGATGGTCGATACACCCGGGAGGAAGTCAGATACCCCGCGCGAAAGTCTGGCCCATCTCATATATGTGCAGCTCGTTTACCTGAATGGCGCCAGAACGGGCAAGCTGGAATTCAAGTCGATGAGCGTGGAGCATTACAAGGAAATGACGAAGGCGCAACTGCTGGCCGAAATGGAGCGCATCGACGCGGAGATGTTTGCCTACCTGACGGCTGAAGCGTTCGACAGCAATGGCCTGGTCGAGGTTCCCTGGGGCGGCAGGATGAATGTGGTCGACGTGCTCTACTTCCTCAGGGATCACGACATTCTTCACATTGGCTGGAACCTGGCGCTGATGGACTACCTCAATGTGCCACGCTATGAATCACTAATTCAGTACTGGGGACCGTAGAGACGAATTGTAGAGACGCGCTGCAGCGCGTCTCTACAGCGCGTCTCTACAATTCGTCTCCACACAAGATGGCGAACGCAAAACCGGGGCGGCAAGAAGCAGTGCCGCCCCGGCCAATCGCACGCACGCGGCTTTTATTTCTTAGCCTGCGCCCATTCGTTCAATTGCTTCTGGCACTCGTCGATCACCGTCTGGAGGCCGGCTTCCTCCAGGCGCGTCAAGTAATCCGGCAATGCCGTCTCCGGGTCGACCCGGCCATTGGTCAACGGATCCTGCAACTCCTTGACGATGGCGGAGATGTTCGCCAGCTCGGTCTTGACCGGTTCGGGGTTGAAGTTGAAGCCCAGCGCCACCGAAGGCGGAGAGTCGTTGTTCAGCTTGTAGGTCGCGTCCCACGCCTTGATCTTAGCCTGCTCGGGGTCGATGTAGTAGGCGTTGAACTGGTTGCCGAACTCCCAGTCCGTGTTCGGGTTGTAGTCGGCGTTGTTCGGGCCAGCCTTGATGACCTGGTTCGCCTCATCCGCCCACTCCCAGTGCTTGCCTTGGATGCCTTTGGAGATGAGGTTGTAGAACTCCTTGTCGGTGTTGAGCAATTCCAGCACCATCACGGCCCGCTCGGGATTCTTGGACGTGCGGCAGACACCGTTCATGGTCGCCGTCGAGCCAGCCGTGGTCAGGAACGGCGTGGTCACCGATTGCTGATACACGTCCTGGCCGAAGCGTTGCCGGGACTCGATATCGCCGCCTGGCTTGACCACACCGGCGAGACCCATGGCGAACTTGCCAGCGCGCCACATCGCCTCGGCGTCCGCCGATTCGATCTTGTCCTTAGGGGTGTAGCCCGCCAGGTACCACTTGCGCGCCAGCTCTACCGACGCTTTGAACTCCGGTGAGGCAGCCGCGTTGAACACCTTCATGTCCTTATCGTCGAAGCGAATGGCCACGGGTGTTTCCTGGCTGACGATCGGGTCGAAGCCGGCTGTCTCAAACATCCAGTTATAAGCCGATTGCAAGGGGGTCACATCCGGCTCGCCTTTCTTCACGGCGTCGAGGAATGGCTCCAACTCCTCATACTTGGTGATCTTGCTCACATCCAGCTTGTACTTGTCCGCCAGGTCCTTTCTGACGTTGAATCCGAACGGCTTCACCCAGATCTGCTGGTTGGGCACGCCATAGATCTTGCCATTCACGCGCGCCGCATCCCAACTGGTGGCAGGCATGCTCTTCCACAGGCCGGGCGCATATTGGGGCAGCAGGTCGTCCAGTGCAATGATGTTGCCGTTGGCGATGTTCTGGATATAGTTGTTGATCCACGGGGCAACGAAGACGATATCGCACTCTTCGCCCGCGGCAAAAGCAAGCTTCATCTTCTCGTCGTACGCACCCCAATCGATGGGCTTGAGCTTGATGGTGGCGTTGATCTTCGGCTGCGCGATGGCGCTCAGCGCGTCTGACACAGCGTCCACGTCCTTAAACACATTGCCGCCGTACGTAAAAGTAATCGTGACGGGCGGCAGTTCGGTCGGTTTTGCCTCCTCGGCTGCCTTGGGGGTCTCGCCCTTCGGCGCCTCGGTGGGTGCCGGCGCCGCCACTGGCGCCGCACAGGCTGCCAGCAACATTCCAATCATGAGTGCTGCAGCCGCTCGCTTGTGGATCGTAGCCATGGTTCTTCTCCTGATACTTGTTCTTGTCTCTTAATTTGGTAAGGAATGAAATGGAGACGAGATGCCGCTGACCAAACCAGGTATGCGAAAGATTCTTATCTCTACTGTTCGGGCCTCCTTTCGTGGTTAATATCACTCACGATCACTCACGATCACTCACGATCACTCACGATCACTCACGATCACTCACGATCACTCACAATCACTCACAATCACTCACCTTTCAGGCCGCCAAGCGTGATGCCGCGCACGAAGTAACGCTGCAGGGCCAGGAAGGCGATTGCCACCGGCCCAATGGCAATCACCGCCATGGCCATGCGAATCGTTTGCAGTGGCACTTTGACTGTGGTCAACATTGCCGTGGCTGCACTGTTGCTGCTGAGAAACTCCGCGTTGCGCAGGATCGCGTACAGGAGATACTGCAACGGGTATAGCTTCGGCTCGTTGATGTAGAGCAGCGCCAGCCACCAGTCATTCCAGAACATCAGAATGCAGAACAGTCCAATCGTGGCCAGCGCCGGCGTGGACAGGGGGATCACGATGTTCAGGTAGATGCGCCACTCGCTGGCCCCGTCGATCTTGGCGGATTCGATGAACTCCTTCGGCAGTGTGTTGAAATAAGTGCGCAGTAGAAAGACGAACCACGGCACAACCAGGTACGGCAGGAACAGCACCCACAAGGTGTCACGCAGTTTCAGATACTGGGTGATCAGGATATAGGTGGGCACCAGCCCGCCATTGAAAAGCATGGTAAAGAAGACGAAGAAGCTGAACGGGCGGCGCCACGTGAAATCCTGGCGCGCCAGCACGTATGCGAGCAGCGACATCACGGTCAATGCGGCGATGGTGCCGATGGCGGTGACAGTGGCGGTGACGCCGTATGATCTGAGGATTTGAGTCGGGTCAAGCAAAATGTATTGATACGCTTCAAAGCTCAATTGCGAGGGCAATAACCCATAACCGTTCCTGGTCAGGGCGATCTCATCGGTTAATGAGGCCGAGATGACCACCAGCAGTGGAACCAGGAACAGGACGCTCACCGTAATCAGGATGGCATGCAGACCGAGCTGCCCGGCATTGCGGGAGAGCCAACTGCGGCGCTGCTGAGAGATGGGTTTCACCTGGAGTGTCGTGGCCATGGATTTGTTTCCTGCCCTTAGAAAAGTGATCGCTCGGGATCGACGCGCTTGACCAGCCAGTTTGAGATGAGGACGAGGGCGAAGCCCACGACGGACTGGTAAAGGCCTACCGCAGCAGCCATACCGATGTCGGCGTTCACTCGCAACGCACGGTACACATACGTATCAATGACGTCGGTCGTCGAATAGAGCAGGCTGTTGTCGCGGGTGACGTAGTAGAACAAGCCAAAGTCTGCATAGAAGATGCGCCCGATGGCCAGCAACGTCATGATGACCATGATGGGCACCAGGTGCGGCAGGGTGATATAGCGAATCTGCTGGACCTTGTTGGCGCCGTCCAACATGGCTGCTTCGTAGTATTCCTGGTTGATGCCCAACATCCCTGCCAGGTAGATGACGCTGCCATAACCAACGCTCTTCCAGATGTTTGTCAGCATGAGGATCCACGGCCAGTATTGGGGTGAGCTATACCACGCCACGGGCTCCTGGCCCAGCGTGGTCAGGAACCCATTAATCAGGCCGTTATCCGCATTCAGCAGCGCAAACGAAAAGTAACCCACGATGACCCATGAGATGAAGTACGGGAAGAACACGACTGTCTGATAAGCCCGTGTTGCAATCTTGAGGCGCACTTCGTTGAGCAATAGCGCCAGGCCAACGGAGGCCACCAATCCGCTGACGATGAACAGCACGTTCAAAGTCAGCGTGTTGGTCGTAATCCGGGACAGAACAGGCGACCTGAACAAGAACTCGAAGTTCTTGAGACCGATCCACTGGCTGTTGAAGATGCCCAGATTAGCCCGGAAGTCCTTGAATGCGATGACGACACCGAACATGGGCAGGTAGCTGAAAATGAGCAGCACCAACAATCCCGGCGCCCCCATAATGAGAAAGGGAGCGTTTCGTTGCAATAACCGGAAGAATCGCCGTTGTTCACCAGGACGATAAGCGGACGTGGGAACCTGCTGCGTTGCCGGGGCATCGGTCAGATGAACCATGGCACAGTTATACTCGCACCTGTTCGGGCATGGCGTCCGAACAGGTCAAAAAGGGGTCATATACCGGACATCGGCAAAACGGTCCGGCACAGGCGAATCATATGACAACACAATCGTCGCTCGGGGCCGCTCCTGCGCCCGCGGGGACTGCCTGGTCATCCGAACTCAAACAGGTACTGCGCCAGCTCCAGGAGGAGGCACTCCTGTTGACATTGCCAGGCCTGTTCGCCATCGGTGCGCTGATCAGCATCCTGGCCATACAACTGGCGGACTTTGACCGCAGTTTATGGTTCGCTGGGACCGCTTTCGTGCTGATCGGCGTCGTTCTGTTTCTGCGCAAACTGAGTTACCGTGCAGCCATAAGTGCCCTGGTGATCGGGGCCTTGCTCCTGAATCTGATGGTCATCTTATGGCTGGACCTGAGCTGGGGGATCATCCTGCTTGTCCTGCCCGCCGGGTTAGCCACGGTGATGCTGGGCGTGCCGGCTGGCGCAGGGGTGGCGGCATTCTGTTCTGCATTATTGTTGCTCGTGGGCGAGCCTGCCATACCGGCGCCATGGGAGATGCGTCTGATGGCACTGATCGCGATATGGGGTACTGTCGGCACGATCTGGTTGACACTGCGCCCCCTGCTGACGGCGGTGCAATGGGCCTGGGCGGGGTACGAACACAACCACGCGTTGCTCGAACACATGCAGGATACCCAGATGCAACTCAAACAAACGCTGGAGGATTTGACGAGTGCCAACATCCAGCTCACGCGCATCAACCAGTTGGCAGACGGATTGCGACAAACCGCCGAGGACGCATTGCAGGCAAAAGAGCAGTTCGTCGCCAACGTCAGCCACGAATTACGCACGCCGCTCAACATGATCATCGGGTTCAGCGAGATGATTGTGAACACGCCGGAGGCATACGGAGGCCGCATCCCCCCGGCACTATTGGCCGACCTGTCCATCATTCTGCGCAACAGCCGGCACCTGTCCGAACTGATCGACGACGTGCTCGACCTGAGCCAGATCGAGGCAGGGCACATGGCATTGACCAGGGAGCGCGTCGACCTGCGCGAGATATTCGACGCAGCAGCAGTTGCGGTGCGGCCACTTTTTGAATCCAAAGGGCTATCCCTCACGGTCGAAACCGAAGGGGAATTGCCATTGGTGTTCTGCGACCGCACACGCATCCGCGAGGTGGCCCTCAACCTGTTGAGCAACGCAGGTCGCTTCACCGAGCAGGGCGGCGCCACCATTCACGCCGCCAGGAATGACGACGCCGTCGTCGTGAGCGTGTCTGACACGGGACCGGGAATCGCCAGTGTGGACAGAGATAAGGTATTCCGGCCATTTGAGCAATTGGATGGCTCGATCCGCCGGCGCTATGGCGGGAGCGGATTGGGCTTGACGATCAGCAAGAGCTTTGTCGAACTGCACGGCGGGCGGATGTGGCTTGATAGCGCGCAGGGCACCGGGACGACGTTCTTCTTCAGCCTGCCCATTGACCCACCCATCCCCATGCAGAATGGCGCGGTGCGGTGGTTGAACCCGGATTGGCCCAACCTGGCGCGCACGCACCCGCCTATTGCAACACCTCCTCTCGTCAAGCCGCGCCTGGTGCTGATAGATCCGAATCGTTCGCTGCAGCGGCTCCTGGTGCGATACATGGATGGCACCAACGTGGTGCCGGTGGAGGACCTGGCGGCAGCGCTGCGTGAGGTATCCAATGCGCCTGCACAGGCACTGGTCGTCAACAGCCTGCAAGTGGGTGATTGGCTGGTGCAGTTGAGCAAGTCATCACAGTTGCCGTACGGCACACCCGCGATCATTTGCTGCGTGCCCGGCCTGACGGACATCGTGGACCACCTGGGCGTTTCGGGTTATCTGGTGAAGCCGATCGAGAAAGATGACCTGCTCACCACGCTGGGGCAATTGCTAGCCGAGGACGGACATGAGCAGGCCCAGCCTGCCACACCGCAGCACAACGTGCCGCACACCGTGTTGGTGGTCGACGACGAGCCAGATGCCTTGCGGCTGTTCTGGCGCATGCTTGACGGTTCGCCGGGCGGTTACCGCGTGCTGACGGCGAGTGACGGCCGCCAGGCGATGGACATCATGCGCGAGCACCGCCCCGACGCCGTGTTGCTCGACCTGGTCATGCCGGAGGCCGACGGTTTCGAGTTCCTGACGATCAAGAATGCCGACCCCAGTCTGCGCGAGATCCCGGTCGTGGTGATTTCTGCCCGCGATGCATCGCGCCAGCCGATCGTGAGCAACGCCATCGGCATTACCAAGCCCGGTGGCCTGTCACTGCATCAGCTCCTGACCTGTATCGATACGATTAGCAAGGTGCTGTCGCCCCTGCATCAATCTGCTGATCCAGTGCCAGCAGCAGACGTTCACGATTGATCGGCTTGCGCAGAAAAGCGGCTGCGCCTAATTTGAGCGCCAGTTCCTCCTGGGGCAGGATGGTGCAGATGATCACGGGAATGCCGGCCGTGCGAGGGTTCTCGCGCAAGCGCCCCAGCAGCTCCCATCCGTCGATGCTGGGCAGCATCACGTCGAGCACGATCGCGCGCGGCTGGTATCGCTCCACCCAGCTTTGCAGGTACGCAGGGTCGCGCACGCCCACAAATTGGTAGCGGCTATTGGAGAGATAGCGCTCGACGAGTTGGAGCGCATCCGCGTTGTCGTCGATGACCAGCACGGGCAACTGTTCAACCGCGGGCAACAGCAACCTGGCGCTGAAAGGCACCCGGGCGGATTCGACACCCAGTTCAAGACTGCCGCCGGACAGGACAGCCAATTCGTGAGCGATGCGCAGGTTTTCGCTGTCCCGCACCGCGCCCTGGGGGCTTTGTGCTGGTCCTTGCGCCGCCGGCGCCACGTTTACCCATACGTGCGGCGGACGATAACCGGCCGTAACGTGCAATGTGCCGCCCGGAACGGCGCTGATGGCAGCCGTCAGAATATTGAGGAGTATCTGCCGCACGGTGACCCACTGAGCTTGCAGGCGCGGCAACCCATCGAGCAGATCGCATACGTGGGAAACCCCCGCGGCGCTCAGGAGCGGTTTTACCGTCTGCAGCGTCGAGGCGACGACAGCGGAGACGGCTACCTGCCCACTCGGGAACGACTGCTCGATCCATTTCAGCTCTTGCATCATCCCAATCTCGCGCTCGGACTCCTCGTGGACTTCGCCACCGTCCAAGTCACCATACAGCGATTCCACGGGGAAGGTTTCAGCCTCGCCCTGTAAGGCCATTTCAATATTCAGGCCATACTGCTCAATCAGCCGTTCAGCCAGTGTCAGCAGCGCCAATCTTTCCTGGCGGCGAAGCTGGCGCACGCTCAGGCCCAGATTGGTGGACACACTGGTCTGGCTGAACTGCTCGACGAAGCGATGGTACAGCGTTCGATACGTGCGCCACGCATCCGACTGTGTGGACACCGTCGCAGCCGGTTTGAGTGACTCGATGGCGTTTTCAAGGATCTGCCGCAGCGCCGATGTCCCGGTGGAGGGGTCCAGGCCGAACACCAGGAAGAGCGGGCTTTTGCGCAACTCGATCGGGTCATAGAGATGATGGAGCGCGCGACGCAGATTGCCGATAAACGCGCGCCCTGCAGCATTCAGTGTGGTGCCGTCAGTATCTTCTGCCTTCATCTCGCATCGGGTGACCGTAACGGAGTGGGGATGATTATAGACGGTATGAAGTAATACCTGATACCAGATTCCTTCGCACCATCTTCAAAATATCTTCACAATCCTCCCGCAAAGTAACACCATCAATGGTGATGGCGTTGATTGCGTCGATTGAGATGTTGAATTGAGGAGGTTGTGTTGTTATGACGCTTTATTCGTTGGCCTTGTTTATGCATGTCGTAGGTGCCCTGGGCCTCTTTGTGGCGCTGGGCCTGGAGTGGACGAGCCTGCTGTTTCTTCGGCGCGCTGTGAGTGCCGAAGAGGTCCGTCTGTGGAGCAATGCGCTCGCCCTGGTGCGGCGGTTGGGTCCCGCATCGATGGTGGCGATCCTGCTTCCCGCGCTCTACATGACCGCAACGACCTGGGGTTGGGTGCCCTGGATCGTCGTCGCGCTGGCGTCGATGCTCTTGTTCCCTGTGCTCGGCGCGTTGAGCGGCATGCGGTTGGCCAGGGTTGGGCAGGCGGCGGCCGCGGAGCGTGGATCGCTATCAACGGCCCTGCGCGACCAACTGCGCCACCCGCTGTTCCTGACCTCCATCCGGATGCGCACGGCCCTGGCACTGGGTATCGTGTTCCTCATGACCGTCAAGCCGGGTCTGGCCGGAGCAGTGATCGCGATCAGTGTGGCGGTTGTCCTGGGGCTCGCATCGGCGTTGCCCGCGTGGAACCGCGCCCGTGTCCAGTCGATGGATACGGCTGCGTAAGCCGTGAAGTGCCAGGCGTCGAACTCGACACCCGGCACCTCCCTGATTCTGCTGGCAACCCTTGAGACAGTCATCGGTGTAGGATTCCTGACCGGCAGGTACATGCGTCTGGCGTTAGGGCTGCTGGTTTTCCAGATGGCTGGAACCCTGACGCCGCTGGCGTTGTTCCCCGGAGAAGCCTTCGTACAATTCCCGTGCGCTCCGACGCTGGAAGGCCAGTACATCATCAAGAACCTGGTGCTGATCGGCGCCAGCTACAGAGCAGGCCGCAAGGGAACTTACCAGGGATGAGCGGGGTATCCATTGTGGAACGACCCTACCCTTACATGGAGGTGATCTCCAATGACCCAACTGGCTCGTATCTGCCTGCTGGGGCTGCTGTTGTCCATGCTACTTGCCTGCACGACGGCTGCACAGAAGCCACAAACAACTGAACTACCGCAGAACGCTCCCGACCCTGACGCCGTCAAGCTGGCAGCGTTAGGCGAACAGGCGCTACGGCTCGCGCAGGAACATGCCAAGGATGCGCTGCTACGGCAAATCTTTGCCGATAGCGATCTCGCCAAGACCACTTTTCATTTCACCGATCAGGCCGCAACGAACGTCATCCAGGTTATCGTTCCCGCACCTGATACCCCATCCGATCAGTGGCTGGTTGAACCCAATGTACTCTCGCCGTTAGCTGGTCACGCGGAACCTGGCATCAACTTGCAGCGTCTGAAGATCGGCCCTAAACGTGTCGCACAAGCCATCACCGCCCACTGGCCCGGTTGTGTGGTGCGTGGGATGACACTGTACCGCGAAGACGATCGTCTTACCTGGACAGCCTTCTGCAACACTCCCGCTGGGGTTGTTTCTGGCAACATGGACAACCAGACGGGTGTCTTTCGGCCGTCCGATGCTCCTCCTGCCTCCATTCCCATCACAGCCACGCCTCCGCCTTGAGTGAGCCTGCGAAGGGGCCCTTCGCAACACTTCATTGGGGAACCTGGTAGGCAACGTTTACGCATCCACCGCTTCCTGGTTGATGAAATCCGCCCGCCGGTTGATGATTTCCAGGTCCCTGGCATTAAGCTCACTGCGCGCCCGCCCCCGCCGGCGTGCAGGCGGTGGCGTTCGTCGCGCTTGCGTGTCCGAGCGCTCCCTCGGCATGCCAGCCCTGTTAGCTGTCCTCTTCCTAAGGCACACACTGAAAGCCCATACCCACATGAGTGAAGTGGGCATCGGCCGTCATGATCTGTGTGATGCCCAGCTCGGTCATGACGACCATGGAGGTCAGATCGGTGAAAGAGATATCCGGTTTGTCACTAAACTTGAGGCGAAGCACCTTCGCCGACTCAAAACGAGCGGGAGTAATGCGTTCTAGAAAGAGATAGGCCTGCTCAACTGCTTGCTCGATTGCGTGAATGGAATCTCTCGCTTGCGCAAACGGAAGCCGCTTGAATAGAAGAGCAGATGAACAGCTTATCCGCCATAGAGCTCGCCATCGATATTGTGAGCGAGTGAACCGTGTGAGACACCACCGATAAAGCTTAGGATCGGATCTTTACCTGGATCAGGTTCTACACCGGTTACCGCTCTCGCCTGCTCTTCTTTAGCGATCAGAAATTCCACAAAATCTAAGACTTCCTGAGTCTTTGAAGCGGGCAGCCGTTCTACCGCTGCAGTCAGCTTTTCAATCAGTATTGCGTCGGATTCCATCACTGTTCACTCCTTTGCCCGGATTGTTTCTCTATCGCCCATGCCAAACCCTCACAATGCGCATTCTACAATCCGACGCAACAGGCTGCGCGCCACCTAAGATCCTCATGCCGGCTCGAACGCCTTCCACTCCGCGAGTTCGCGCACGAATGCCACTAGTGGTTCGTTCGCAAAGTCTTTTAACATAGTCACAGCAGATTAACAATCCTATACTCCTCACACTTCTTCACGAACGAGGGTAACTGTGTATGAGGAGACGTCCAGTCAAGGTCATCCATT
>JAMDDR010000313.1 GCA_023488685.1 Chloroflexota bacterium
TCCGGCACAAGGTCAGCAGCAAGCGTAGGAGGTGCAGAGCTCGCTGGCTTCAAAACGTTTCGCATCACAGGCCATTCGCGTCTTGCCAGCACGTCCGCAAACGAGTTTGCGGCCTGATACCACAAGCCCGCTCAAAGCGGGCTGCTTGTGTACCGCGGGATATACACGCTGGCAAACCCTTGCGAAGGGTGTCTGGGCAAGCTTGGGCAAGCTGCGGTTCGGGCATGCACCCTTCGCAAGGGTTGGTCGTTCAGTCCGCATCCTCAGATGCGGATTGAACAGCAGCCCGCACGACAGTCACAGCCGGTGTGACAACCAGTGACAACAGTTGTCACTGGTCACATATCACAACGCTGCGCTGACCCTGAACCCGGCTGCTCTAGCCCGCTGCAGCGGGCTTCGCAGGGGTAGCCGTCCTCTTTAGAGGATGGCGGAGTGGATTGCGCGCACAATTTCCGCGCAGACGCTTGTCGCGGCGCCTCGGCTTTGGCCCAGACAATTTCGCCATCCAGCGGCACATCGCGCTGAACTTGCTCAAGCGCAGCATCAAACGCTTCCTGGCGGCGATGGATCGCGATTATCTCCTCAAGGGTCTGGATGCAGGAACTCCTTAAACTTTAAGTGCAATCGCCCTATGCATCACTTTGACAACCAGATGTCGCAGTATTAAACTTTCTCTGGATAAGGTATGCAGGTTGTATTACCAACTGGTGTGCACATCTTCCGCGCACACTTGCTTTGGTCATAGCAGTTTTTTGATTTAGTCACAAGGGGATGCGATGAAGCACATGGTTCTGTTATCCGTACCTGTTCTGTTTCTCTTAGCGGCATGTGGGGGCTCGTCGGCCCCTGTTGCAACACCCGCAGCAGCCGTGACCGTCTTAGTTGTGACAGCGACGCCGCTACCTGTTTCCGATACGCCTGTACCGACCAGCAGGCCTAGACCAACTGACACGCCGACCAGCGTGCCAACCTCTACTTCGGTACCAACCAGCACCCCGACACCGACCTCAGTTCCCACGAGCACGCCAACACCCACTCCAACGGACTTGCCCCCTACCCAAACTGCTGTGGCCCGTTTGGCGGCTGAAACAGCCGCGGCTCAGAGTGTGGCAGCTACACGGCAGGCCGTTGCCGAACAAGCAACCGCCGCCGCAGCAGCGCGAGCTGCAACAGCTACCACGGTAGCAGGAGCACGGGCGGCAACTGCGACAGCAGCTGTGGTTGCGCGTGCATCGACTGCGACTGCAGTTGCTGAAATTCGTGCTGCCACCCAAACAGCCGTTGCGGAGAGAATCAAAGCGACCCAACAGGCCCAAGCCGAATGGAACGCGTTGATTGCGGAATACGAGAATATTCCGGCGAGAGACCTTGTCACGTACCCTGATAATCACAAGGGTGAGAAGGTGAAAGTCCGGGGTCGAATTTTTAACATCAATAGCGACACCGAGTTGCAGATCTTCCTGGCCGGAACCTATGACGCGGTTTACGTGATCATGGCGGACAGCTATTCGGACCTTTACGAGGATGACGTGATTACCGTTTACGGTACGGTCTACGGCGAGAGCTGTGGCGAGAATGCAATGGGTGGCCAAGTATGCCAACCGGTTCTGATAGATGCCTTCTATGTGAAGTAGTCGATTGCTCAGTGCACGAACCCTGAGATCCTAACTTCGTCTTACCTTGCAGACTTCGACAAGCCATTTGCGAAAAGGCCTCCAGTCGCTTTAAGGCGCTGGGGCGGCTTGGTTGGCGTCAATGAGGCGCATAAACATGCGTGGGCTAATAGCACCGCAGCATCCCGTTGTATTTCGGCGCCACGATCATCTCGTCGACATATATGCCGTACGCTGTCCTTGTAGCACTTATGCCTGATGGGTTACGGTCGATCTGGCCAGATGCAATACTGACACCATGAAGCAAGATCACGTCAACTACCAGGAGCGGATTGTAGTTGACCCCGCCATGATGTCGGGTAAACCTGTCGTGCGTGGCACTCGCATTCCGGTTGATCTGGTGCTGAAACGACTGGCTCAGGACCTTGACGTCAACGCCTTGTTTGTGGCCTATCCCCGGCTGACCAAAGGGGATGTGCAGGTCTGTCTGGCTTACGCCAACACGCTCGTTGCCGGCGAAGAGATTGACCTGGCACTCCCCAACACCTAAAGTCCCTGGTCAACATCCCGCAACATCTCAAACGCATCCGTGGCTCGTACTCATAGAGCAATCGAGGCGTTAGCGGGCATCCCTGTACTACACTTCAATCATGAGCGCCAGTCAACTCACCGAGCGCGAGCAACTGATCAAGCGTATTCTGCACATGAGCGATGCTGAGGTAGCGGAGTTGCTTGATCTCATACAGGCTTTGCGTGACGGCAGCGAGGACGAAATACGCGCGGATAATGAGCGCTGGGATCGGCAATTCGCCAAGTCGCAAGACCAGCTTGCCAAACTTGGCGAGGAAGCCTTGGCAGAGTATCACGCTGGCAACCCATCTACTCCGTGAGAATCGGGCTCCACTGGTGTGCACTTGGCGTACTCGAAGGCGATACGGTGATCTGGTTTTGGATCGGATCGCATGAACAGTATGATCGCTTGCTGAAACAGTTGTAGCGAAGGTGGTTAGCACCTAAGCACCCTCAATACCCGCTGCCTCAATTGCTTCGCGCAAAGCGCGCAAGGCCTCCGTCCATCGTGTAGGGGCAAAGCACCGCCATCGAATTCAGCACAGACAGAATCTGACGGCGGTGCTTTGCCCTGCTATGTGTTGACCTTTAATTTCTCCATATCCAGGTCGCGAATATCCTTGGCGATATCGTTCCATACACCGACACAGACCCACTCACCCATTCGAGTTAGGTCAAAGATGCTGGCATGCTTCAGACCAAAGACATCCGCGCAAGTAAGCGTTAAACGGGCCACACAGCGATCGCGCCGGACTCTGAGGTCAGGAAAACCTGACTCGGGAGCGCGATCCTTAGGCACAGAAAATGGTGCGCCGGAAATAAGGTCCTGGTTATCAAAGACCGTACCCCCCGCCGTGAACAGCATCGTTTTGATTGCGCCGGCAGGCAGAGGGACGGAGTTGCGCATGGAGAGCTGGGGAGGAACCTGGTTTGTAGGTTCAACATAGGGGAGCATAACACCCCAGACGTTATTGGCAACACCAGTACCGACGTTCTGAATGTCAATTGGACGCTCGGATGCATTTACACGCTCGTTTCGATGAATTTCGGTTGTTAAATCAAGGGCATGGAAACCGCCCTGATACACGAACGAATAGATGACATACCGTTGTTGATTGCGACGATGAGGCGACTGAAGTTGGCAGAGGCCATCG
>JAMDDR010000015.1 GCA_023488685.1 Chloroflexota bacterium
CAAATAGACAGCGGCAGATTATGCTTCGGCAGATTATGCTTCGGCAGGTTGTGCTTTGCCGGCCGGCCGGCTCCCTCTGACCCCGTCTCGATTTCCGCTGGCGATTTGTGCGTGGCTGTTGCCAGTTCAACCAGTCGTTTTGCCAGCGCCGGCTCAAGCCGCAGGCCCAGTGCGTCGACGAAATATGTCTTCACCGCGAGCACGTCGGGCAACCGTTGCCCGTTTTCCAGGCGCGCGATCTGCGATTCCGAATAGCCCGTGGCGACGCCAAGCGCGCACTGGGTTAAGCCGGCGCGCCAGCGCCGGTATTTGAGCAGCTCTCCAAAGCTGCTGATGGATTCCATGGCGGAGACTGACTCCGCTGCCATGGCACTCTTACGGGGTCGTGGCATAACGCTTTATTCTGGCGCAGTGGGAACCTCCCGCGGGCTCCGAGCCTGCTGCTGTTGGCAAGTTTGTCAAGTTAATTGTCAAGCCTGGCCATTGATGCGGCGATCAGGAGTCATAAAATAGAGCGATCTAAAGGGTGGAGACAGGCGGGTTCGAAACTCTCCTTGTTTACCTGTCCAGTCTCAGGGCTACACCCAGGATATCCAGGCCTGCCGACGACGGGGTTGGCGGGCCTGGTTGGTATTGGACTCGATTGCCTGGTCAAAGCTATTCTGCTTAATCCATCAGCCTCTGTCTATTTGGGGCCACCTGGTAATGGTGCTCGTGCTTATCCCTGTACATCCGCCTGTCAGCAGCGATGATCGTTTGAGTCAGGCCGCCGTACTCATAGGCGGTTGCGGTGCCCATGGAAAGGCTAAGCGGCTTGCCCTGGTAGCTGCTGTTGTGCTCTGCCAGCGTGTGCCTGAGCCGGTCCAGAATAGCAACCGCGACGCCGTTGTCGGTCTGCGGTAATAGCAGGGCAAACTCGTCCCCGCCGATACGGGCGATGATGTCACCCTGCCGGCATACCGACCTTAGAACGGTTGCGGTGCGCCGCAACAGCTCATCCCCCGCCGAGTGCCCCTCCGTGTCGTTGGTGCATTTCATGCCGTCGATGTCGAAAACGACGATGCTGATCGGATAAGGATCGCCGTGACTGAGCTGAGCGAGCACTTTCTCGAAGTAGGCGCGGTTATAAAGACCGGTGAGCGCGTCATGAATGCTGAGGTAGACCAGCTTTTCCTCGGCCTGCTTGCGCGCGGTGATGTCACGGGAGACGCCGAATGTGCCGACGATGTGGCCGGCTTCGTCGCGCAGTGGCAACTTGGTCGTCGAGACCCAGCGAGGGGGATGATCGGGCGAGGTCTCCCACGCCTCGACGTCCACCACCGGCCGGCCGGTCCGGATGATCTCCTGCTCCATCTCATAGGTTGCCTGGGCATATTCCCGCGTGAAGAAGTCAAAGTCGGTCTTGCCGACGATGTGTTCTGGATCGATCGACACCAACTGTCCGGCCGCGGCATTGATCCGGATGAACCGGCTCTGCAGGTCTTTGAAAAAGATGGCGTCGGGCAGACTGTCCATCAGGGCCTGCATCAGATACTGTTCCCGCGCCAACGCCTCTTCAGATCGTTTGCGATCGTCTATTTCTTTGCGGGTGTGCTGGTGAAGAAGCTGGCGGCGGGACACTGCATAAGCGCAGGCGGTTGCCAGGAGGGCGCCAAAGACAATCGTGATCGCATGCGATTGCCAGAGCGTGATCGCCGGGAGCACGAGTTGCTTGACCACCTCGAATGCCGCCATGAGCAGTGTGCTGCCGAGCAACGTTAGAATCATGTGGGGGAGCAAGGGCACATCTACTTGGGGGATGTGGACATGCGATGGTGATGCTGTGTTCATCTCGATCCCTCCTATTTATCGACGATGCTTAGTAATGCGAACTTGGACGGCGATGTCGTCTTGAATAACTATTCCAGGCCTAAGCAAGTAAACAACCGATATCCTATTCTATGCCCGCGGCAAGAAATGAGCCCGGCATTCTGCTGCGCAAGATGTGTTGAATATGCGATATCTTTTAGATGCTCCACCAATGAAAGTGTGCCGATCAACATTCTTTGTTAATGATTTGCTCATGCTTTGTTTACAGATGTCTAAGCTGCGCGCGGTTTAATCCAGCTCCAGAGGCTAATCACAATGTCAGAATCCATGTTTGATACCATCGTACAGACCGCTGTACGAGAAGCTGAGCCAGGCCGGGCCCGCTGGCGATGTGGCATGGAACTTCGAGAAGTTCCTGGTCGGGCGTGACGGCCGCGTCATTGCCCGCTTCAAGTCCCGTGTGGAGCCGGACGATCCCGCCCTGGTCGAAGCCATCGAGCGCGCCCTGGACGCCCCGCCGCGTGAAGACGCCGGCTAGTGCTCAGGTGCGATGGGATGGGCAACACCCACAGATGTCAGGGTGTTCTGACAACTGACAACTGGCGGCTGCTAGACCATCCTGGTGGTGCGCAAGGTCAATGCCCCGAGACGGAGGCGTCTTTTTGGCGACAACGCGGTCCGGGAATTCCTGACCGCGTAGAGTCGAAGCATCGCCGCCAGAATCTGCCCGTGCTGAATTCGACGGCGTTGCTTTGGCCTTAAAACGGGATATCGCCAAAGTAGAGGGTGTCCTGGAAAGCCAGAGAGTCATCCAGCCACAGAGTGGCTACACCAGACTCGGCCTTGACCATATCGATTTCCATCCTCGTGGGCAATGCATTGATGTCACGTTCCAGGCTGCGCGGTTTTGATCCATCGTGTTCCTGGTACTCAAATCGCAAATGGAATGGTCCTGGTGTTGTGGTGCCTGGGTTGAACCGCATCACCACTCGCGGCGACTCACTCACGGTGACCACCTCTTCCACATAGGTCCACTTGCGCTCGTACAGTCCTTGTGTGTCAATGCTAATAAGCCTTTCCCATTTCAAACGTATGCGCGCTGGCAACAGATGTAAAAGAGTTTGCCGTTCGGCGGCGGAGCGGCAGGCGATGAACTTGAGCGCCGGTGGCAAAACCTGTCGGCGAGGGATCAGCACTTCGGCGTTGCGCCGAAAGATGATTTCGTCCCGTTCTTCAGGCCTGAAATAGCCATTGTGAAAAACCCACTGAAATGGGATCGAACGGAAGAAATCGCGTTCCTGGCTGATGGTGACCCTATGGCTGCCGATGTTGCCATTGGAAAACAGCGTATCGTCTTGTGACAACACCTTGAATGCGTCGAAGCAGAAATAGACTGGCACGGAGAGACAAACTGGGGCCACCAACTTCGGTTGCCGAGCCTCGCCGACCACTCCTCGATGTGCTGCTGAATATCGGCGTGCCAGGATTTCATGGCATGGCAACCAACTCTGCCGCGGCTTCACCT
>JAMDDR010000163.1 GCA_023488685.1 Chloroflexota bacterium
CGGCCCGACCCAGGACATCTGGTACTACGAGCAGCCGCTGCCGGAGGGGCGCAAGAACTACACCAAGACGCAGCCGATCCAGTTCGAGGAATTCGCCGGCTGCCTGGCGTGGTGGCGCGACCGGGTCGAGAACGAGCAGGCCTGGCGCGTGCCGGCGGCGGAGGTGATCAAACGCGACGATGCCGGCAACCTGCTGTCGGTCAACCTCGACATCAAGAACCCCAATGGCAAGCAGGACCTGGAGCACCTGCCGCCCGAACAACTGGCCGACAGCATCCTGCAGAAGGAGCAGCGCATCACCGAGTTGATGGCGGAGATCAAGGCGGCGTTGAAGGCCAGGGAATAGAGATTGGAGGCTGGAGATTGGAGATTGGAGATTGGAGATTGAGAGCGCGGGTTTGCAGCGGGTCCGTGATCGGAGTGCGCAATGTGAAGCCGGCTCGTTCGTGCGCCTCCTTGATGTGGGCAGTATGGCCTGGGAAGGCAAGCACACGTATGCGTCCGTAGATGCTGCGCTGCGGGCGACCGAAAATGCAATCGTGGAATGGACCCGGAAGGATGTCACAACATTGAAGGGAAATCAATGAGCAACGGATGGCCGATGGTAGTGCTGGGTGAATTGCTTGCCAAATCCGATGAAAGGATCGATCTGCAACTCGACAAGACTTACAGCGAAGTGACAGTTCGACTTTGGGGCAGGGGTGTCACTGAACGCGGAAAAGTGACCGGCGCACATATCGCCGCGGGAAAGCGGCTGGCAGTTCATGCTGGCGAGTTTATCCTCTCGCGTATTGACGCAAGGAATGGCGCGTTTGGCTTAATTCCCCAGTCCCTTGATGGCGCGGTGGTCAGTAGTGATTTTCCCGTTTTTCGATTGGATACGCGCCTTATCGTGCCTAAGTATCTTGAGTGGATGAGCAAAACAGCGGATTTTGTTGACCTTTGTAGAACTGCCAGCGAGGGCACAACAAATAGAGTTCGGCTCAAAGAAGAGCGTTTCCTCTCTGCTGAGATTCCCCTCCCGCCGCTGGACGAGCAGCGGCGCATCGTGGCACGCATCGAGGAATTGGCCGCCAAGATCAGCCAGGTCTTGCAGATGAAGCGAGAGACCGATAACGATATTAAGCGACTTCTCATGTCTGCCTATCACAGGATCTCTGATAGAGCAACACGCAAGCCAATGGGCGAAGTTGCCCCGTTGATCAGGCGCCCCGCCAATATCAATCGCGATGCCAACTATCCTCAAATCGCCGTGCGCTCTTTTGGCAAAGGTACATTTCATAAGCCACCACTTGCCGGTAGCGAAGTGACTTGGCAAAAACCCTACCTGGTAAAGGCCGGTGACATCCTCATCAGTAATATCAAAGCATGGGAGGGCGCAATTGCTGTCGCATCAGAAGTCGATGACGGTCGCTTTGGGTCACATCGGTACTTAACCTGCGTGCCTATTCCTGGAGTTGCAACGTCCCGCTTCGTCTGCTTTCACCTACTTGCACCGCATGGATTACACGATATTGGCGAGGCTTCTCCAGGAAGTGCTGACCGCAACCGAACACTTAGCAGCGAGGCTTTACGCCGGATACCTATTCCGATCCCACCCTTCGAGGAGCAACTATGGTTTGATGGCCTGTGCCAGAAAGTCGATGCACTGAAGCATTTGCAAGCTGAAACCGCCGCTGAACTGGACGCCTTACTGCCGGCGGTGCTGGATCGCGCATTCAAAGGTGAACTATAGACAGGAACCCCATCAAGGAAGAACAATATGCCAACCGCTGCAAAACGCATCCTCGACTATCTCAACCAGCACCCCGAAGGCGCTGACGATGACGAACTCACCGTTGCACTCGGGCTGAAGCGCCGGCAACACACGAACATCGTCTGTCGTAACCTTGCATCCCGGCAACTTATTCGACGACAGCGGGTTGACGGCAAGATTCGCAATTTCGCAACCGGCCAAACCGTCCCGGTCCCCACGCGCGCGCCAGCGGACGCGTCCGGGCGCCCCTGGTACTGGGAAGGCTGCGTGCAAGCCCGTGTGGAACAGTATCTGCGCGCGCAGGGCTACACGATCTTGCGCACTGCGAACACGGCCACCCACGAGCGAGGCAAGGATATCGAGGCGCAGAAAGATGGCAGGCCGCTATGGGTTTCGGTCAAGGGCTACCCGCGCGGCACAAAGCGCACCCAACCGGGTGGACAGGCTGTGCTCTGGTTCAAGGACGCCATGTTCGATATGCTGGTCTGGCATGGCGTCAAGACTGCGGCTGACCTGGCGCTGGCCTTCCCCGACTTCCCTCGTTATCACAAGTCGCTGGCCAAGGTGGCCTGGCTGCAGCCGGTGATCAAGTTCGATGTTTTCTGGGTCAGTGAAAGCGGCGAGGTGCGGCGTGAGTCCGCCGTGTAGCCGGCCGGAGCGAGTCGCGTATCAGGGACATCCCAGGAATTGCCGATCGTCCAGGTAGTCCCAACCCGCCGGCGTATAGCTGCTGGCGACGATGGCCCACGTCAGGATTCTCGTGTCGGCGTCAATGATGTACGAGGTGGTCAGCCCGCCACTCGACGTGCTGCCGCCGCAGGATTGGAACGTACGGCGCGCGCCAACCGGCTCGCCCAGCCGGTCGCGGTGCTGTGTCCCGGCATCATCGATCCCGGCCCCGACATTTTTCCACGAGTCGCCGTCGAAGAAAACGAACGACTGTCCGACGTCTGACAGATAGACGACGCGGCCACGCTGGTAGACCTGCATCTCGGCGGTTCTGGCACGATAGTTCTGCAAGCAGCCGGCGGGACGCGGCGTGAAGAACCAACGGGGATTGCAGGTGTCAGGCCCTTGAGGTGACTCGGCTGCCGGCGGTTTTGATGGCGCTGTGGTGCCTGTCGAGATCACTGGCTCCCATGTGCCCGTCAGGAACGTCTCCTGGGACACGTCGCCCGTCACGTTCAAGTGGATCACATACGTTTTGCCATGGACGGAAAAGGCCCTGCCATTGTCAAAAGACTGGAAGGCCGCTGTCGTGAGGATCTCATCTGCGCCGGGTTTGACGTGCCCCACAGCCATTCTGATGTCATCATGGCCGCACCAAACCCGGCCGAACCCCCGCCAGGGCACACCCGATTCGGCCGGACGCTTCCCAGGCGCCTTGTCGCATGTGTATTGGTCATCCGGGTTCGTGGTGGTGACCTGGATGACGTCTTCACGCTCGAAGAATAATCGCCAGGCGCGACCGTCCGCAGCCAGCACGTAGTACTTGCGTTCCTTGTTCAGTGTCTGGAAGCCGGTATTTCCCGCATCGTCGAACACGATC
>JAMDDR010000577.1 GCA_023488685.1 Chloroflexota bacterium
GGAAATCGCGCACGTGGGCCGCGCCTATTGTCCCGAAGATGTCGGCAATGCTTTCGAAGTGCTTGCCGAGACGAAGCGCATGTTCTTTGACTTCAGCGCCAACACCAACGCCGAAGTGTTCGAGCAATTGATTCGTGCCGTCGGTCCAGGACGCATTCTGTTTGGCAGCGACATGCCGATCCTACGCATGCGCATGCGACGCGTATGTGAAAACGGCACCTATGTCAACCTGGTGCCCAGGGGGCTCTACGGGGATGTCTCCGGCGACAAGAACATGCGCGAAGTGGAGGGTGCCGAGGCGGAGCAGTTGACTTTCTTCATGTACGAGGAACTGGCCGCCTTCCGGCGTGCAGCCGAGGCGACAGGCCTGCAACGTCGTGATATTGAGGATATCTTCTACAACAACGCCGCACGGATGCTCAAGGCGGCAGGATTCGCGGGTTTGCCAGGATAAGGAGGCGCTGATGAAGCCGGTGACAGTGGGCCTTTTACCGCTTTACCTCAAGCTCTATGACGATACAACACCTGAAGCCAGGCCGGGTGTGGAGCATTTTCTCAATACCATCGCTGCCGAATTGGGAAAACGAAATCTCAATGTGCTGGCTGCACCGGTATGCCGTGTGGCTGATGAATTCACCGCTGCCGTCAGGGGGTTCGAGACGGCACAGGCGGACGCGATCGTAACGTTGCACCTGGCATACTCGCCCTCATTAGAGTCGGCGCAGGCGCTTGCATCCACCCGCTTGCCCATCATCGTGCTCGACACGACGCCTGCCCATGATTTCAGCCCTTTGCAGAACCCGGACGAGATCATGTTCAACCACGGTATTCACGGGGTGCAGGATCTGTGCAACTTATTGCTACGCCACGGCAAGGCTTTTCAGATCGAGGCTGGACACTGGGAGCATTCCGATGTCCTGGACCGGGTAACCCGGCGAGCGCAGGCGGCGCGCCTGGTGATGGCAATGCGGACGGCGCGGGTGGGGCGCATCGGCAATCCGTTCAGAGGTATGGGCGATTTTGCCGTGCCCGATGAGGTCATGCGTGAGACGATCGGCGTGACGGTGGTGCCTGTCGAGCCGGCGGTGATCGGCGCGCGTATGGCGGATGTCACGGCCAGGGAAGTGGAGGCCGAAATGGCATCCGATATGGCGACCTTCACGGCGGGTGGTTTGAATGCAGAAGCTTATCGGCTCACCGCTTGCGTAGGCCTGGCAGTACGCCGCTGGATCGAGCAGGAGCGCCTGTCCGCCTTCACGGTTAACTTCATGGAAGCCAATCGCGCAGCAGGCATGCCGACCATGCCATTTTTGGAGGCAAGCAAGGGCATGGCGCGCGGGATTGGCTATGCCGGAGAAGGGGATGCCCTGACCGCGGCGTTGGTGGGGGTGCTGGCATCGGTGTTCCCGGAAACCACGTTCACCGAGATGTTCTGCCCGGATTGGGCGGGTGACAGCATCTTTCTTAGCCACATGGGCGAGATGAACGTCGCATTGACAGCGGAGAAGCCGCGGCTGATCGAGAAGACATTTTCTTTCATTGATACGGAAAACCCCGTCCTGGCGGTGGGGCGTTTCCGTGGCGGCGAAGCAGTTTTTGTCAATCTTGCCCCCGGACCGGCCAATACCTACACGCTGATCGTCGCGCCGGTTGCGATGTTGGATGTGGAAGGTAAGGATGCCATGGGCGATAGCATCCACGGTTGGTTCCGTCCGGCGCAGCCGGTGGCCGACTTTCTGGCTGCCTATAGCAAGATCGGTGGCACACACCACGCCGCATTGGTATATGGCGATGTAGCCGCTCCAATCGCCGCGTTTGGCGAAATGATGGGATGGACCGTCAGGGCACTTTGATGGGTTCGCGCACGGTTTGCCGTATTGGCGCGCTGATTTGTCGTTTTGACAAATATCTCACTGAATCGATGCGGAATGCTATATGGTAGTCGCACAAACTTGACTTTTCGATAAGGTAGGACTAAACATCGTGTGTTGCGCCAGTAGCACAGTGAAAATGGCCATGATGCGTTTCCACTCTGGCCAGCACAAGGCAATATGCCAACCGTTTCATAAAGACAGACGCAGGAGGTATTTCAACCATGACGTTAAAGGTAGGTATCGTTGGCGTCGGCAACATCGGCAGTATCCACGCCGGTGTATATAAGGAGAACCCCAAAGTTGAGATTGTCGCCGTCTGCGATATCATCAAGGAGAAAGCAGACGCGGCGGCAGCCAAGTTTGGCGGCAAAGCGTTTTACAGCGTGCAAGAGATGCTGGCGAGTGGCATCAAAATTGACGCATGCAGTATGGCCACGCGCGGCGAGGAAAACGGCGGCGAACACTTCAAGCCCACGATGGAGCTACTTGAAGCTGGTATCCCCGTTCTCGGCGAAAAGCCCATCTCAAATAACCTCGATGAGGGCAAGCAGATGGTGGCGCTGGCGAAGCGCAAGAAAATCCCCTATGCGATTAACCTCAACCATCGTTTCACCCCAGCGGCGGTGCGTGCCAGGGAGTGGGTGGAGGCCGGCCGGTTGGGGAAGCTGGCAATGGTGAACATGCGCATGTGGATCAACAACCCGGTCGAAACCGCCCCATATTTCCACATGCGTGCGCTGCATCCCCACTCGTTTGATGTCATTCGCTATTTCTGTGGCGATGTCAAGAGTGTGGCTGCGTTCATGATGAAGGGCGAAGGTCGCAAGATCTGGTCGAACGCACAGGTGTTGCTGCACTTCGAAAACGGCATGGTTGGCACCCTCACCGGCAGCTATGATGCAGGCGGGTCCTATGGCCTGGAGAAGTGCGAAGTGGTCGGCTCGAAAGGACGCTTCGTGATTGATGACGCATGTGAGCACCTTTACTATTACCCACGCCATGGCATCGATTACGAGCATTACGCTTACCTGGGCGGCATGCGTTCGTTTGGCGAGACATTCAAGAGCCGTATCAATGCGTGGGTTGATCAGCTCTGTGAGAACACCCCCTATGACAGGATCAATGGCTCTGGCGAGGAGGCGCTCAAGGCGCAAGCCATCATTGAGGCGGCGATCAAGTCGTGGGAAACACATACCATTGTGGATTTATGACAACAGAGGGAGAACATGATTAAGCTAGGTGTTAACTCAGTGTTGTTCGGTGGCTTCGATTTCGCCACTGCCGCCAGGTACATCAAGATGGCCGGCTATGACGGTGTCGAGATCTCGGCGATCAAGGGCATGTGCGAGCACCTGACGCTGGATCGCTGGCGCGAGCAGGCGGCGGAACTCAAGCAGATCGTGGCCGATAACAGCCTGGAATTTCTGTCC
>JAMDDR010000102.1 GCA_023488685.1 Chloroflexota bacterium
TTTGGACGTAGACGACCAACTTGACCTCGCCGAGGTCGGAGACGACCAGCAGAGGTGTGCCAGCGCTGGCGATCTCGCCGTTCTGCACCAGCCTGCTGGTCACCACGCCGCTGATGGGGGAACTCAATCTATAGCGGGTCAACTGCTCCTCGATGAGCGCCAGGTTCGCCTCCGCCGCCGCCACATCTGCTTTAGCGAGGGCCACGTCCTCCTCCGTCGCGCCAGCCTGTGCCAGGGCGAGTGCCGCCTGTGCTGCCCATACGTTGGCATCGGCGACCTGGGCGTTACTCCTGGCGCTGTTCAGGTTGGCGATGAGTTCTACTGGGGACTGGCGCATGTGGTCCAACTGGTCCAGGCTGGCGACCGCGCCATCGTATTGCGCTTTGGCGGCTTCAAGCTCGGCCTGGGCGGCGGCGAGATTTTTCTCCTGGATATCGCGTTCCACCGTGCCGACGCGATTGAGATCGCGCAACGCCTCCACCTGATCGTGCGTCGATTGAGCCTTTTGAATGGCTTGCTCGGCCAGCTTCACCTCCAACTCCGCCTGCACGATCTGGACAGCCAATCCAGGTGGGTCGGCGACCATCGCTGCTGCATCGGTGACAGCCCGGCGTGCACCCAGCAGGTTTGCCTGGGCGCCTGCCAGCGCTGCCTCTGACGCGGCGACGGCGTCGGGGCGTGGTCCGGCGAGCACTTGCGCCGACGCAGCCTGTGCCGCTTGTACTGCTGCCTCAGCCTGGATGCGCTGTGCCTGCATGAGCGTATCGTCGAGCCGTACCAACATCTGGCCCGCCTCGACGGTCTGGCCTTCGTCCGCCGCCAACTCGACGACTTGCGCGCTGACCTCAGACGTAATGGTGACATCATCCGCCTCGATAAAGCCGGAGGACGTGATGGTGGCATCACTCGCCGGTGTTGCGCCGATGGAGTCGATAGAGATGGGCGTGTCTGAGCGACAAGACAGGCTGCCCAGCACGAACAGGAGTGAGAGACACTTGGTGAGTCTTGACATGATTCGCATTTTGCAACGCCTTTAATCCAATCGCCGCCCCAGGTTCAGCATTGCCACCATGCCGATGGCAAGCGCCAACAGGACGAGAGCCAGTGCCTCTGGCCACAGCACGGAGAGGGTTGCCCCTTTCAACATGATGCCGCGGATGATGACCAGGTAATGCCGCAACGGCACGAGGTTGGACAGCGCGCTGATCAGCCCTGGCATGTTTTCCACTGGGACAAAAAAGCCCGCGAACGTCAGGTCGGTGATGGCCTGAACGAAAACGAATAGAACCGCCTGCTGTTGTGTGCGAGCGATGGTCGAGATCAACAAGCCCCAACCGATCTCGGCCATCATGAACAGCGCCGTTAGAGCCATGAGCAGCGCCAGCGAGCCCTGCATCGGCGTGCCGAACACCTGCACCACCACCAACAACATGAGTGGAAAGTCGGCCAGGGTAATCAACAGCGGTGGGATGGCTTTGCCAATGATGATCTCGATGCGTTGGAACGGCATGATGATGAGTTGCTCCAGGGTGCCGATCTCGCGCTCGCGCGTCAGACCCAGCGATGCCATTAACAGGCTCAACTCGAATACGACCATGCCGACCATGGCGGGGAGGGAGTAGTAGCGTGTGTTCAGGGTCGGGTTGAAACGGATATCGGTGCGCAGCTCAACGGGAAGTTGGGTCTGCTGCGACTGCTGGCTGGACAGATAGCCGGAAATGGCCTGCTCGGCCGCGGCCACCCCGCTGGAACTGGCGATGTAATTCGTGGCGGCGCCGATGATTTGGATTTGTGGCGTCTGGTTGGCAGCGGCCATGTCGCCTGCAAAGTTCGGTGGGATGATCACACCGGTATCCGCCTCGCCCGCGTCAAGAATGCGATTCAGTTCGGCCAGGTTGCTGGCGTTATAACGCAGCAGCAACTCCTTCGTGTTGTCCAGTGCAGCGATCACTGCCCGGCTCTTGGCGCTGTGATCCATATCGAGCACCGCCAGTATGAGGTTGGAGGTGCCTTTGCCCGTGCTCCAGCCCAGAAATACCAGTTGCAACACCGGTGCGGCGATCAGCAGCAGGACCAGCATCCGGTCGCGACCGATCTGCAGCAGCTCTTTGTAGATCAGATTTGTGATACGCCCAAACATGGATAACAACGTCTACGAAATTTTCTTTTTAAACAGGATCAGACTCAGGCCAAACACGATGCACCCAATCACCACCAATGCCGCGGCTGACGACCACACGCCGTCCCATCCCACTCCCTTGAGGAAGATCGCGCGCGTGATCGTGATGTAATGCGTTGGCGGGATCGTGGCGCCGGCGATACGGCTGGCCGTCGCCGTCGTGTCGATCGGGAGAATCAGGCCGGAGATGAAAAAGCTTGGAATGAAAAAGGCCAGCAGGAACATGGTCATGGCGGCCTGCTGGCTGGCGACGAAGTTGGCGATGAGTATGCCGATCCCCATGCTGGCAAAGAAGTACAGGCAGGTCATCAGCAGCAACAACACGATACTGCCTCGAAACGGCACACCGAACCAAAACACTGCCAGCAGCACTGCGAACACGGTGCCCACCAGCCCGGTCAGGGTGTAGGCCAGCAACTTTCCAAGCAAGTATTCCAAACCGCGCACCGGTGTGGCGATCAACCCCTCAAACGAGCCGGTCTCCTTCTCTCGTGCCAGCGCGATGGTGAGCGCCATCGCCGGCATGAACAACACGATGGCCAACAGGCCCGGCACCATGCTGTACAACGACTTGTTTGCGGGGTTGTACCAGGCCCGCACGTGCACGTCGGCTGTTTGAAGCTGGACCAGCGCATCGCCCTGCGAAACGATGGACAGGGCAAACGTGCGCGTCTTGGTGCTTAACTGGGCAATGCTCACCTGCGCCGTGTTCGGGCTCATGCCGTCCACCATGGCCTGGACTTGTGTGTGGCGGCCGGTCCGTATATCACTGCCAAAGCCGTGCGGGATGATCAACGCGACGTTGACATCGCCCTTCATCAGCGCTGACTCCGCGTCGGCGTAGGTGCGCGTATACTGCTGAATGGTAAAGTCGCCATCTGCGGTGAGGCGATGCAGGTAATCGCGCGAGAGGGTGCTCTGATCCCAGTCCAGCACGGCCATCCGCGTGCGGTCAGCGCCGAACGAGAAGACGTACGACAACATCAACAGCAGGAAAGCGGGCACGAGCGTGACCAGGAGCAAGACGCGCACGTCGCGCGTGATATGCCACAGCTCCTTGCGTAGAATTGCCAGCATGCGCCGTAGTGACATGGCTTATTTGCCTGACGACTGGGCCCCTA
>JAMDDR010000198.1 GCA_023488685.1 Chloroflexota bacterium
CCGATGTCTCGGGAGCGGTCGGCCGCTCCGGCCCGCCCGACAGGATGAACCCGTGCGGGTGCAAGGCCATGACCTTTTCCTGGGGCGCGTCCCAGGGGAATAACTCACAGTACACGTTGGCCTCGCGCACGCGCCGTGCGATCAGTTGTGAATACTGGGAGCCGAAATCCAGAATGGCGATGCTGTTTCCAGCGCTGTTCGTGTTGGTGTGGCTGTTCATAAATCTGCTGCGATTATAAAGGGGGGATAATCGAGGGACGCGAGGCATGCAGCGCAGGCGCCTCGCGGGCAGGCGCCGTGTGTGACGTTTGCGTAAAATCAAGACTGCCGGTGTGTGCTCGCAGGTTGGCGTGCCCCCGGCGACTTCCAGATCCGATTTCGTTCTTTGTATCTAGCGGGTTACGTTCGAATGGATATCAACCAACTCTCCCAGCTTATTCAATACGTGGATGAAGAGCGGCGCAAGGACCGCGCCATGATCGTGCAGTTGCAGGAAAGGGTGGAAGCGCTTACGCGAGAGCTGGACGCGCGCTCACGCTACTCTCAGACCATCGAGACACAACTGAGCGAGTTGCGCCAGCAACTGCAGAAAGCGCAGGGCTGGACAACTTCGGTGGAACAGGTGCGTGCCGAATTCGGCCAGGTCGTCGAGCGCATGGAAGACCAGCGCGGCAAGGCCGAGCGCGAATCCTCGCGCGTGCGCCAGATTGAAATCGAGGCCATCGTGCGCCAGCTCAACGAACTCAAGAAGGAGGTGAAGCCTTACGCGCGTTACGCCGAGGAAATCGATCTGCGCCGCCAGGAAGAGGCGCGCTTGAACGACATGATCGGCCGCGTGCAATCCCAGGTGATCGACGTCGAACGGCGCGTGGAAGAGCCGGGCACTTCGATCGCCTATCTTGAGGAGCAGCGCCGCCAGGATAACAAGCGCATCGTGTCATTGGAGCAGGATATCCCCGAACTACGCAAGCGGATCGAGCAATTCCCGCCGCAGTTGTTGCTGCTGGACGAGGCCGTGCGACGCAAGCAGACTGATATTGACGAGATGGCCAAACTGCTGGAGGCGCAGAGCCAGGTCATCGAGAGCCAGCGCGTGGCGGATATCCGCCGCGAACGCCAATTCGCCGAATACGGCGAGATTGTGGAACGGGTGAAGGAGCGCATCGCCGATCTGCAAACTCATACCACCGGTTTCATCCAGATGCGCGAGGAAGTGCGGCGCACGCTGACCGAGCTGCCTGATATCCAGGCGCGCTTGGAGGTGCGCCTGAACGAAGTGGTGGAAATCCAGCGCGATGCAGAAGAGCGCGCCAAGCGCCAGGCCGACGAGTTCCGCGACATGATGGAGAAGGACTGGAAGTCGTTCAGTGTATCCCAGGAGGAGAAGTGGTTCGAGCGTGACCGCCGCATCGCCGACTACGAGCCCCGGATCGTGGCCGTCGAAGATGAACTGCCCACCATCCGGCCCCAATTCCTGCCGTTGTACGACATCGTGGAAGCCTTCTCGAAGGCGTATGCGGCCGCCGGTCGCGAGTGGCTGTCGCAGGCGAACCAGTTGTTCGAGCGTGCCAAGTTGAACTTCCCGGCTGAGACCAAGCTGTCTCGACGCCAGCGGCGCAGGCATCAGGCGGAAGCAGCCGCGCTCAAGACCGAGCCGAACGGCGCCGGGCCAACCGACGAGGCGGATGAGGGCCTGGTGAGCTGATTGTACGTAATCGCCACTGCCGGCCACGTTGACCATGGCAAATCGACGCTGGTGCGCGCGCTGACGGGCATCAACCCGGATCGTCTGCGTGAAGAACAAGCGCGCGAGATGACCATCGATCTGGGTTTTGCGTGGATGACGTTGCCCGGCGGTGAATCGGTCGGGATCGTCGACGTGCCGGGACACATCGACTTTATCGAGAATATGCTGGCGGGCATCGGCAGCATCGATGCTGCCGTGCTGGTGATTGCAGCGGACGAAGGGCCGATGCCGCAGACACGCGAACATCTCGCCATCCTCAACCTGTTGCGCGTGCCGCGCGCCGTCGTCGCGCTCACCAAAGCGGATCTGGCCCCCGACGCGGATTGGGTGGCGCTGGTCAGCGCAGATGTGCGGAAGCTGCTGGCGAACACGCCGTTGGCCGGCGCGCCCATGGTGCCGGTCAGCGCGCGCAGCGGGCAGGGACTTGACGAGTTGGTGAGCACGCTGCAGAACGTGCTCGAAGAGACACACCTGTTGCGCGAGACGGGCGCACTCGGCAAGCGCGATCTGAACCGCCCGCGTCTGCCGGTGGACCGCGCATTCAGCGTGCAGGGTTTCGGGACGGTCGTCACCGGCACGTTGATCGAGGGGGCACTCACGATCGGAGACGAGGTCGAAGTGCTGCCGCACGGTGTGCGCGGACGGGTGCGCGGCCTTCAAACGCACAAACAAAAGTTGGAACGCGCATTGCCCGGCAGCCGCGTCGCCGTCAACCTTTCCGGCGTGCCGGTGGAACAGGTAGCCCGTGGCAGCGTGATCGCACCACCGGGACGCCTGAGTTTGACCACGTTGCTCGACATCCACCTGGAAGTGTTAGCGGCTCCGTTTATGGCCGCTCCTCTGCGACACAACACGGAGGTCAAGTTCTTTAGTGGCACGAGCGAGACGGTTGCGCGCGTGCGCCTGCTCACGACGAGCGAACTGGCGCCGGGCGCAAGCGGCTGGTCACAGTTGGAACTGGCAAACCCATTGGCCGTGGCGAACGGAGATCGGTTCATCATTCGTCTGCCTTCACCCTCGGTGACCGCCGGCGGCGGGGTGGTGGTGGATGCGCACCCGGCCTTACGCTACCGCCGCCGCGCTGGCAGCGTGGACGCGGCCGTCCTGGCGCGGCTGGATGCCATGCTGCAGGGCACCCCCGCGCAACGCCTGGAGAAAACGTTGCTCCGTCTCGGTTTCACCTCGCGGGCAGAGGCTATGGCACAGTCCGGCCTGAGCGCTGATGAAGGCGCGCAAGCACTGGAGGCGCTGGCGGGGTCAGGCGTTGTGTTGCAGGTACAGGAAGTGCTGGCACCTGCTGAGCGCTGGCAGGCAGCGCTCAACGAACTGGTGCAATTGGCGGCGGCCTTTCACACGGCACAGCCGTTGGCGCAGGGTATGCCGCGTGAATCGTTGCGCAGCAAGTTGCAGCTTACCCCGCGTATGTTCGGCGCCTTGATCGAACGTGGCGCCGCGTCGCAGACGCTCGTCGACGAGGGCGAGACGATTCGCCTGCCCACCCATCAGGTGCGCTTTACGCCCGAACAACAACGCCGCGTGGACGTGTTGCTGGCGCAACTGCATACCCAGCCATTCAATACGCCATCCGTCAAAGAAAGCCGTGCAGCCGTGGGTGATGGGGTCTATGAAGTGCTCCTGCGCCAGGGAAAGCTGGTGCAAGCCGGCACAGACGTCGTGTTCCTGCGCGAGACGTATGACAGCGCCGTGCAACGGGTGAAAGAGATGATCCAGCGCGATGGGCAGGTCACGGCTGCGCAGGTGCGTGATGCCTTCGGCACGACGCGCAAATATGCGCTGGCCCTGCTGGAGCACCTGGATGAGATCGGCGTCACCCGCCGGGTGGGAGATGCGCGTGTGCTGAAATAGGGTGATATTCCCGTTTATCCCGCAAACCATTTCGTCCGTGTCGTTGGCGTAGAAAAGAACATTCGTGTCAATGAGTACGCCGCTCATAGCGCTTCATACGCTCCTCATAAGCATCTTCGCGTTTCCATGATCGAGGTCGGCGGCTTGCCGTGTTGCGCGCGCGTAGTGTCAGTATGAAATTCTTAGCACGTTCCCATGCTTCAAGTCTATTCGCCTGCTGCTCAATTGCCTGGCGGATAATCTCCCCCTCGCTGACTCCCCGCGCCCTGACCAGGCGCTTAAGCATAGCGTCATGCTGCCTCTTGATATGAATCTGTTTGCGGATCATGTGCGCCATTGGTGCTCTTCCTATACATCGCATCATACATTGCCATACATTGCGTGGAATCTGCCCACCTGGCGCCACCTGGTGGCAGAGCAATTGCCCCTGGTGCGTATCTGAAAAGTCGCTCTTTTCGGCTCCGCGGACGAGACCGGCGCTGAGCATGGAGCCATGCCCGGCAAATGGCCACCCACCCCGACCGCACTCCGAGGCGGGGTGCTAAGCTTCTTGTGTCTCGCAGCTCAAGGCCCCGTCTCGGGGCCGGTGATGAGCATAGAGCCGCGCCCTGAACGGTCACCCACACCGATCGCGACCCGGGGACTGGGCGCTGAGCATCTTACTGCGATAGGCCACGTCCCCTCACAGGAATGTGCTACAACGGTCGTCATGAGTTTCAGACCACAGCACGATCCAGGCCATCTGTACTTCATCACCGCTTCGCTCCTGGGGTGGAAACCATTGTTCACACAGCCTGCATACACGGCCATCGTGCTGAATGCGCTGGACTGGCATCGCAGGAATGGCCGTTGGTGTCTGTTCGCCTTCGTGGTCATGTCGACGCACGTACACGCAATCGTCAAACCGTTCGCCGATCAGACGATCTCAACGGTGTTGCAGTCCTTCGGGTCGTTCACCGCGCATGCCATCCTTCGCCAACTCAAGCACGAGCGACGTGGCGAGTGGCTGGTGTTCTTCTCGCATCGCCAGAATCAGGACCCTGGCAAGCAACACCAAATCTGGCAACCCATTCAAGCCAAGAATGTGTACTCGCCCGAGTTCCTGCGTGAGAAGCTGGAGTCCGTGCACAACAACCCGACGGCCAAGAAATGGAGCCTGGTCGAGGATCGGGCGGACTACGCGTACTCCAGTGCTTATTTCTATGATCGAGGTGCAGCGCCAGCGATTGAGGTGGATGATGTTGGCTCGTGGCTTGCATAGCGCGTACACGACAGTTGCGCCCGGCGAATCATCCCGCCCCGACCGCGCCCCGAGACGGGGCGCTGAGCTTGTATTGGGATGGGCAGAGCACCTTCGCCTGCGCAGCTCCCGGCCCGTCCGCGGGGCCGACAGTGAGCATGAAATGCACCCGGCGAATCATCCCGCCCCGACCGCACCCCGAGACGGGTGCTGAGCTTGTATTGGGGGAGGTAGGGCACCTTCGCCTGCGCAGCTCCCGGCCCTGTCGCGGGGCTGACAGTGAGCATGAAACGCGCCCGGCGAATGGTCACCCACCCCGACCGCACCCCGAGACGGGTGCTGAGCTTGTATTGGGGTGGGCTGCGCGGCGTTACAATGGCTTGCTGTTGTCATATGGATGCTGCCCATGCGCGACCAGCTACTCACCACCAAATTGCATGCCCCCCAGGCGCGCGCCGGTCTGGTCCATCGCCCGCGCCTGGTGGAACGGATCGACGAAGGTTTGACCCGCCGGCTCACGTTGATTTCCGCCGCGCCAGGGTCGGGCAAGACCACGCTGCTCAGCGAATGGTATGCCTTAAGGCGAGCGGACACCCTGATTGCGTGGTTGTCGTTGGATGACGACGACAACGATCCGCCGCGGTTTTGGCGTTACCTGATCGCGGCGTTGCAGAGCGTGGCGCCCGGAGTGGGTGAACAAGCCCTGTCACTGCTTCAACTGCCGCAGCAACCCTCTGTCAAAACACTGGTGATTACGCTCATCAATGCGTTGGGCGCGCTGACGCACGATCTCATCCTGGTGCTGGATGACTACCACGTGATCGATGCTCAGCCTATTCACGATGCGCTGGCATACCTGCTTGACCACATGCCGCAGCAGTTGCGCGTGATCATCGCCAGCCGTGTTGATCCTCCGTTGCCATTGGCGCGGTTGCGCGCGCGCGATCAGGTGACCGAACTGCGTGCAGCAGATATGCGCTTCACGCTGGAGGAGGCGGCCGCTTTCCTCAATAAGACGATGGGGCTGAATCTGACACCGCAGGATGTTGCCGAGCTTGAGAAGCACACCGAAGGGTGGGTGGTCGGGTTACAACTGGCCGCGCTGTCGATGCGTTCGTCGCAGGCGGCTGACAGTGGGATTCGTGGCAATCTGCTGTCGATTACAAAAAACGCGTCCGGCAGCCAGCGCTTCATCCTGGATTACCTGGCCGAAGAAGTGTTTCGCCGGCAAACCTCCGGCGTGCAGGACTTCCTGTTGCGCACCTCCATCCTGGACCAGTTAAGCGCTCCTCTGTGCAATGTGGTCACACAACAGCATGACAGCCAGGCCGTGCTCGAAGCATTGGACAGCGCCAATCTGTTCATCGTAGCGCTGGACGGGGAACGGCGTTGGTATCGCTATCACCACCTGTTCGGCGAATACCTGCGCGACCGGCTGGAACGAACGCAGCCCGAGCAAACGCACGTCCTGCACGAGCGAGCCAGCACCTGGTACGAACAGCAGGCCGTGGCCGGAGATGGCGAGTTCATGGCGAAAGCCGTAGAGCACGCACTGGCCGCGCGTGACTTTGAGCGAGCCGGGCGGCTGGTGGAACGGACGGCCATACGTTTCCTGGCGCGCGCAGAGACGGTGGCCGTGCTGGGCTGGCTGAAGGCGCTGCCGGAAGAACTCGTGCGCACGCGCCCACGGCTCTGCCTTTACGCTGCCTGGGTGTTGCTGGCCAACCTGGACTTATCTGCTGCGCAGAAGCGGGTATACGACGCAGAGCGGCTGTTGCTGGCGGCAGGCGCGCCGGACACGAGCGACCGGGCGTTGAGCGGCATGTGGGGCGAGGCTGCGGCGATTGGCACGTTGCTGGCTGCCATTCTTGCGGATATCCCGCGCGCGATTGAACTGTCGCGGCGCGCCACCGAACGGCTGGGCGACATGGATGTGCTGCTGCGCGGTTTTGTCGTGTACAGCCTCAGCATCGTCCACATGCTCATGGGTGACGTTATTGCGGCGCACCACACCTTTGACGAGGCGGTGCGCGCCAGCCTTGAGAGTGGCAACATCATGGTTGCGGTGCTTGCACTGTGCAACCTGGGTGACGTACAAGTGCTGGAGGGCCAACTGCACGCCGCCGTGGCAACCTACCAACGTGTGGAGCGGGTGGCTCGTGACAGGCACGGCCAGCCGCTGCCAATCGCGGTCATGAGTGCTTCCGGGTTGGCCGAAGTGTATCGCGAATGGAACAAGCTTGAACAGGCGCAGGAATGCCTGGCCGAAGGGATCCGATTGGCAGCAGGGTGGGGTGAATTCAGCGCCACAGACGCTTATATTGTGTTGGCGCGTGTGAAACAGGCGCAGGGCTACCTGGATGAGGCCGGCGAGGCACTCCGGCACGCGGCGCAAGTGGCTGTGCGATCTGACATCACCCAGGTCGATGATGTGTTGGTTGCCCTGCACCAGGCGCGTCTGTGGCTCATGCAGGGCGAGTGGCCGCGCGCGCGTCTTTGGGCGGAGTCGCGCGGTTTGCTGCCTTCTGCCGCCGTAGACCAGGGCGCCTCAGCAGCGACGTCCCCGACCCAGGCTGGCGCCGTTCCTGGCGTTACGCCCATCCCGGTCACGTACCAACTCATGCGTGAGATGGAGCAAACAGTACTGGCGCGGCTGTTCATTGCGCAAGGCCACTTCGTCCAGGCGATTGAGACGCTGGACGCGCTGCTGCCGGCCGCCGAAGCCGGCCGGCGTGTGCGAAACGTGATCGAGATGCTGGTGCTGAAGGCGGTCGCATTGCACTGCTGCGGTGATACACCACGCGCCGCTCCCATCCTATTGCAGGCCCTCTCGCTGGCCGAGCCCGAGGGTTTCATTCGTCTCTTTATCGACGAGGGCCGCCCGATGGCGGAGCTGTTGGAGAGATTGGAGATTAGAGATTGGAGATTGCAGCAGTATCGCGGTAAGCTCGTGGCGCAGTTGATAGGCTCAGGTATAGCGAAAGCATCACCATCTCCAATCTCGCCCGACACGCCGGGCCACAATCTCCAATCTCTAATCTCTCATCTCCAATCTCCTCCTCCACTCATCGAACCCCTCAGCGAGCGCGAGCTTGAGGTATTGCGGCTGATCGCCGCGGGCGCGTCGAACCGCGAGATCGCCGACAGGCTGATCGTGGCCGTGAATACCATCAAGAAGCACACCGGCAATATCTTCGGCAAGTTGGGAGTGACCAATCGCACCCAGGCTGTGGCGCGCGCCAGGGAATTGGGCCTGATCTAGTACATCAACGGGGGGATCAGACTCCCGGAGTCTCCGAGACTCCGGGAGTCTGATCCCCCTACCTGATACCACCCTTCGTCCCCCCTCAATACTACTTTTGTAGGCTGACACTACTACCCGCCTATCCGTATTATGTGCTAGCTGATCTGAGACTCAGCAACTTGACAATTTAGGCGCACCTAAATAAAATGAGAAGGTTTAGCCTTACCTAAATTGTTGCGGGCATGCTTGCGAAGCCCGTGAGGATCTGTGCTGCGAGCGAATTGCAGCGAGAAAGGTGGAGTCATGAGCATCCTGGCAAAGATAAAGCAATATCAACGCGCAGCAAATGGGGATGGGCTGTCCACCCAGGCGTCCCATGCGCTGATTGAATTGAAGCAGGTGGTGAAAACGTATATCACACCGGCAGGGACGTTCGTGGCGCTTGACGGCGTCGACCTTAGCGTGAACGCCGGCGAGTTCGTGGCAATTGTAGGCAAGTCGGGCAGTGGCAAGTCGACGTTGATCAATATGATCACCGGCATCGACCGCCCGACAGCGGGCGAGATGTGGGTTAACGGGACGCCGGTGCACGCGCTGAGTGAAGGCCAGACTGCTGTGTGGCGTGGGCACACCATCGGCGTCGTCTTCCAATTCTTTCAATTGCTGCCCACGCTGACCGCCATCGAGAATGTCATGTTGCCCATGGATTATTGCCGTATGTACTCGTTACGCGAACGGTGGGAGCGTGCCGTGCACCTGTTGGAGCAGGTGGACATGGCTCGCTACGCGCATCAACTGCCGGCGGCCCTGTCGGGCGGACAGCAGCAGAGCGTGGCGATCGCGCGTGCGCTGGCGAATGACCCGCCCATCCTGGCCGCCGACGAGCCCACCGGCAACCTGGATTCGCGCACTGCAGATGTGGTGTTCCGGTTGTTCGAGGCACTGGTTGATAGCGGGAAGACCATTCTCATGGTGACGCACGATAGTGATCTGGCGCGGCGAGTGGGACGCACCATTACCCTGGCCGATGGGCGTATCGTGAATGAGACGGGTGCCGGCCCGGCGCTTCACAATGGAGGTCAGCATGTTCATAAGTCCGCTTAAATCCCCTGCCCCCGCACACATTGCGCAGGATGGGCGGCGGGACGAGGAAGGCGTACCACTCATTGAACTGCGGCAGGTCGTTAAGAAATATCAGGGTGCCGCAGGTGTGGTGCTGGCGCTCAGGGGCGTGGATTTGCGTGTGAAGGTGGGTGAATTCGTAGCGATTGTGGGCAAGTCGGGCAGCGGCAAGTCGACGCTGGTCAACATGATCACCGGCATCGACCGCCCGACAGCGGGCGAAATATGGGTGGGTGGCACGGCCGTACATACGCTGGGCGAGGGACAGGGCGCGGCGTGGCGTGGGCGCCATGTCGCCATCGTGTTCCAGTCCTTCCAGTTGCTGCCCACCTTGAGCGTGTTGCAGAACGTGATGTTGCCGATGGATTTCGCCGATCGTTACCCGGTGCGGGAACAACGCGACCGGGCCATGCACTTGCTGGAGCAAGTGGAAATCGCTGAACATGCTCACAAGTTGCCTTCCGCCGTGTCGGGTGGACAGCAGCAGCGCGTGGCGATTGCGCGTGCGCTGGCGAATGATCCCCCGCTGCTCGTGGCGGATGAACCGACCGGCAACCTGGACTCGTCCACGGCGCGATCCGTCTTCCGCGTGTTTGAAGACCTGGTCGACCAGGGCAAGACGATCGTCATGGTGACGCATGACAAAGACCTGGCGCAGCGAGTGGAACGCGCCGTCACCCTGGCCGATGGCGAGATCGTAGACGACCGGGCGTAGAAAAGAAAGGTCATGGAGAGAAACGATGATTCGCGCACGCTGGTACAAAGTACTCAATGATCTGTGGGGGAACAAGACCCGCACGATTCTCATTGTGCTGTCGATTGCGGTTGGTCTGTTTGCCGTCGGCATGATCGTCAGCTCGCAGGCCATCTTGTCCACTGAACTGGCGAAGAGCTATGCGACGATCAACCCGTCGAGCGGAACGCTTCGCACGAACGAACCATTTGACGACGACTTCGTCCAATCCGTGCGCCGCATGCCCGAAGTCCAGGATGCGGAGGGCCGGCGCAGTTTCGGGGTGCGCTTCCGTGTTCGCAGCGAGGGCGCGGGTGACCAGGCTGAGGAGTGGCGCAACCTGCAGGTCTTCGCCGTCCCGGATTACGCCAACATGCGCATCAACAAGATCCGCCCGGTGAGTGGCGCGTGGCCGCCGCCAGAACACGAACTCCTGATCGAGCGTGCTGCGTTGCAGCTCATTCGTGCACAGGTGGGCGATGTGGTATTGATCGAGACGCCCGGCCGCCAGGTGCGCGAGATGCGCATCAGCGGCCTGGTGCACGATCTATCGCAATTGCCTGCGCCGATCGATGGCACGCCATACGGCTACATCGCATTCGATACGTTGGAGTGGATAGGCGAGCCACGCGGTTATAACGAGCTGCACTTCGTGGCGCGCGACGGCGCCGACAAGGATGAGGCGCAGCGCGTGGTCAACCTGGTGAAGGACAAGGCTGAGAAAAGCGGCCTGACCATCCCGATGAGCATGACCGCGGAGCCCGGCCAGGTGCCCCTGAACGACGTCCTGCAGGCGATCCTGTTGCTGTTGGGTGTGTTGGGAGTCCTGTCACTGTTGCTGAGCGCATTCCTGATCGTCAACACCATTTCCGCGCTGCTGGCACAGCAGGTGCGCCAGGTGGGTGTGATGAAGGCCATCGGCGCTCGCACGCGCCAGATCATGGGCATGTACCTGGTGATGGTGTTGATCTATGGGGTGGTTGCCTTGCTCCTGGCCGTTCCGTTGGGCACGTTGGGCGCGCGCGCGCTCAGCCGATACATGGCCAGCCTGTTCAACTTTGACCTGACGGCGTTCCACGTGCCGCCGCAGGCGATCGTCCTGCAGGTGGTGATCGGGTTGGCTGTGCCGGTTCTGGCGTCACTCGTGCCCATCCTGTCAGGGCTGCGTGTCACGGCAGCCCAGGCGATGAACACGCTCGGCCTGAACAACGGCCAGTTCGGGAAAGGGTTCATCGATCGCCTGTAATGCGGGGCGCGCTCGGGTTTGTTGGCGCGCGTCGTGTCACGCCCGTTGCTGCTTTCGTTGCGCAACACCTTCCGGCGCAAAGGCCGGCTGGCATTGACGCTTGCCACGCTGACGCTCGGCGGCGCGATTTTCATCGGCGTGTTTAGCGTGCGCGCATCGATGTTGCGCGCCATGGACGACCTCATGCAACTGTACCAGTTCGACGTGTGGGTGGTGGCTACCCGCCCGCATCGCGTCGACCAGTTGGAGCGCGAAGCGCTGCGGGTGCAGGGTGTGACCAGCGCTAGCACCTGGCTTCAGATGCCGGTGCGCCGGGTGCGACCCGACGAGAACGAGAGCGGCACCATCTATTTGTTCGCGCTGAAACCGGAATCGAACTTGCTCAAGCCGGTGATCGTGCGCGGGCGCTGGCTGTTGCCGGACGACGGCAATGCCATCGTGGTGAACACGAACTTCCTGAAGGATGAGCCGGATGTGGATGTCGGGAGCGACATCGTGCTCAAGGTGGAGGGCCGGGAGACGACCTGGCGCATCGTGGGTGTCACGCTCGGCATGGGCGCACCAATGAGTTTTGCCAATTACCCGTACATGGCGCGCGTGACGCGGGACGTGGGCCGCGCCAGCAGTGTGCTGGTCGCTACCGAGCGTCATGACGGTGAGTTCCAATCCCAGGTGGCTGCGGCAATCGAGGCGCAGTTCAAGAGCGTGGGTATACGCGTGGGGTCGGTGTTCACCATCGCGGCGGAGATGGGTGAGGCCGTTGCGATGTTCGACATCATCATCATTCTGTTGCTGATCATGGCGCTGCTGCTGGCCGTGGTGGGCGGCCTGGGGTTGATGGGAACGATGAGCATCAACGTGCTGGAACGCACCCGTGAAATCGGCGTGATCCGCGCGATTGGCGCGTCGGATGGGGCAGTGGTGCAAGGTTTCATCGTCGAAGGTGTGGTCATCGGCGTGTTGAGTTGGCTCCTGGCGGCGTTGCTGGCGTATCCGCTCAGCAGCGCGCTCAGCGATGCGGTGGCCGTCGCACTGTTGCAGACAACCGTGACGTATGTCTACTCGGTGGAGGGCATGTTGCTGTGGCTGGGCGTCGTGACGGCGCTGTCAGCTCTGGCCAGCTTCCTGCCGGCCTGGAATGCGTCGCGGCTGACCGTGCGGGAGGTCCTGGCATATGAGTAGCGTGGGATCGGGGATTGCGGCCCGGCGTACCGGGCGAGATTGGAGATCAGTCATTACAGGCGATCGCATGTCATAAAAGAGGTGAGACAGACATGAAGCGGACATTCATTGGATTCGTGACGGTTGGGCTATTGATGGCCAGCGGCTGTGCTGCGACGAATGCGGAACCGACACAAACGGCGGCTCCCGCCCAGGTGGTGAAGGCGGATGATACGGTGGTGGCGGAGGCCCGGGTCGTGCCGGCCCGTAGCGCTGCCCTGAGCGCGGCGACGGGAGGTGCAGTGGTCGAGGTGCTGGTGCGGCTGGACTCGAAGCGGCAGGCCGCCGCCGCCGCCCAGGCTGAAGCGAACCTGGCGCGGGCGAAAGCACAACTGGACCAACTGAAGGCCGGGCCCCGGCAGCAGGAAGTGGAGACAGCCCAGGCGGGGCTGGACGCCGCGCAGGCGCAACTGGCAAAGCTGGAGCAGGGTGCACGCCCCGAGGACGTGTCGGCTGCGGCGGCCGCGGTGGCGGCGGCGCAGGCGGACTTGCAAAGCGCGAAGGATGGCGCGAGCGATGAACAACTCGCGGCGGTGCAGGCCGACCTGGCCAACGCCGAGGCCGTGTTGAAGTTGCGCCAGGCGGATTACGACCGTGTGGCATACGAACCCGGTATCGCCGCGCGGCCTGAGTCCATCGCGCTGGAGCAGGCCACCAATACCTACCTGGCGGCAAAGGCGCGCTACGACGAACTGGCCAAAGGGCCTACCCAGGCAGCGCTGGATGCTGCGAACGCGCGCGTTCGCCAGGCGGCGGCCCAGTTGAATGGGCTGAAAGCGCCGCCGCGCCAGGCCGACCTTGACGCAGTGAAGGCCGAGGTCCGGCGCGCCCAGGCCCAACTGGATCTGGTCAAAGCCGGCGCGCGAACCGAGGTGGTCGCTGCCGCCGAAGCGGACACGGCTGCCGCGCAAGCCACACTCGACCAGGCCAGGGTGGCGCTGAGCGACACAGAGCTGCAGGCACCGTTCGCGGGCGTGATTGCAGCGTTGAACGCGAAGATAGGCGAACAGGTTGCCCTGGGCGCGCCGGTGGTGCAACTGGCTGATACGTCGGAGTGGCAGATCGAGACGACTGATTTGACGGAGTTGAGCATCGTCAACGTACGGGAGGGCGCGGCGGCCACGGTCACCTTCGACGCGCTGCCGGGTTTCGAGTTGAGCGGCAAGGTGCTGCGCGTGAAGCCCCTGGGCGAGAACAAGCAGGGAGACATCGTCTATACCGTGGTGGTCAAGCCGGATACGCAGGACGAACGCCTGCGCTGGAATATGACCGCCGCCGTGGCGATTGCGCCGGCGAATTGATGCCCGTGTATTTCCAAGTAGGGCAATCTGTCAGATTGCTCTACAAATGCGTGGATTCGATCTTGCGGAACCAGGTGTCCTGCGCGCGAATGAAGCGGCGCGTCTCGTGCTTGATCTGCGCGATGGCTTGCTCCAACGTCGTCTGGCCGCGCACCACGGCAATCAGCTCGCGGTAACCCAGCGCCGACATCGACGGCAGTCGAGTCGCCGCGTTGGCATCAATCCCGCGCGCCGCGAGCGTTTCCAGCAGCCCGCGCACTTCTGCAACCCAGCCTTGCTGGATCATGGCGTGCAGGCGTGCGTCGGCCCTGGCATACAACTGGTCGCGCGGCAGGTTGACATAGATGATTTGCACGCGCGCATGGTCCATCGGCTGGTGGCGTTGCAGGTCGCTCCAGCGCTGTCCCGTCACCTGGATGACTTCGAGCGCCCGCACCACGCGCCGAACGTTGCGTGGATCGATGCTCTGCAGCGCCGCCGGGTCGCGGGCGATCAATTCTGCCGCCAGGGCGTCCGGTCCGCGTTCCGCAGCAATCGCCAGCCAGCGCGCGCGTAGTTCCGGCTGGGGCGGCACCGTGGGCACCTGCCAACCCTCCAACACGGCGCGCACATATTGGCCGGTGCCGCCGACCAAAAGTGGAACTTTCCTGCGCGATTGAACGTCTGATATTGCGGCACGAGCCAGCATGACGTATTCGCCCAGGGAGAAGTCTTCGTGCGGGTCGCGGAGGTCGATCAGGTGATGCCGGATCGCCGCCTGTTCCTCCGGCGTAGGCTTGTTCGTGCCGATGTCCATGTGGCGGTAGACGTGCCGCGAGTCCGCGGATACGATCTCACCGTCGAGTTGTGGCGCCAGCGCCATGGCGTGGGCAGATTTGCCGGCCGCTGTGGGGCCGATGATGGCGATCAGTTCGGGCTTGGGGCCGGCATCAGTCATCAGTCATATACCAATCGGTCAGGCGTCGAGCAGTGCGAGCATGGTCATGTTACCATCAGTCATATATATACTCTTACGACCCTTGTGACGGTTATGAACTGAACCTTCGCAAGGGTCACAAGGGCTACAAGGGTACAGGAGTACGACAGAGATGAAACGCACGTCAACCACAAAAATGATCGGTCTTGTCGCAGCGTTGTCTATTTTATTAGGTGCGTGCAATCAACCTGAGCCGACGGAGGAGCCTACACGGGCCGTGTTGAACACGGTCACGCCGGGGACGGCGCCCACGGCCGGGCCGACGCCGACGCCACTGCCACTGGCCAACCCGGTTATGGTGGATCGCGAGCCTGTCCAAGGGGAAGAACTGCAGTTGGACAAGCCGGTGGTGCTGACGTTTGACCAGCCCATGGATCGGAGTTCGGTCGAGCAGGCGCTGCAGATCGAGCCGCGCGTGGATGGCACGTTCGATTGGACGCGCGACAACGTCGTCAGTTTCAAGCCGGCCCAGAACTGGGAGCGTGCCCAGCGCTACTCGCTCAGCCTGAGTGATACGGCCAAGAGTACCAAGGGTTTGACGTTGGCACGGCCTGAGATGTTCAACGTCAGTACGGTGGGCTACCTCGAAGTGGCACAGACGATCCCAGCCAACGAGGCGCGCGACGTGAGTGCTGATACGCGCATCACCGTGTTGTTCAACCGCCCCGTGGTCGCACTCACGGCCATCGGGCAGCAGGCAGCGTTGCCCAGCCCGGTCACGTTCGACCCGCCGCTGGAAGGACAGGGTGAGTGGCTGAACACCAGCATCTATCTGTTCCGGCCGAGCAATCCGCTGGCAGCCGGCGTCAACTACAAAGCCACCGTGGCGGCCGGTTTGCAGGACACGACTGGCGCAGTGCTGGAGAATGAGTTTGCCTGGACCTTTAGTGTGGCCGCTCCCACCGTCAAGTTCATTTCGCCTGAAGACACCACCGCCGACGTCGACCTGCGTCGCCCCATCAGCATCACGTTTAGCCAGAAGATGGATCATGCCTCGGCCGAGGCTGCGTTCAGCATAGATCCGCCAGTGCAGGGCACGTTCCGTTGGGGCGAAGAAGTGGCCGAAAACTCAGCCGGCATGACGTCACGTGGCGAGCAACCGCAAATCGCCGTCGGCCAGTTGCCGCAGCCAGCGGTTTCATCGGGTGAGGTGATGGCGTTTGTGCCGCAGGCAGACTACCAACGCGGCACGCTTTATAAGGTGGAGATCAAGGCCGGCGCCAATGCCCTGGGCGGCAGCAGCGCGACGCAGAACGCCAGGTCGTTCAGCTTCCGCAGCATTGAAAATCCCGGTGTTGCCAGCACCCAACCGGCAAACGGAGAAAACAAGGCTGAATCGTCAAACGGGTTTGCCATCCGTTTCACCGCGCCAGTGTCACCGGAAACCATCATTCCCAATCTACGGTTTGAACCTGCACTGACGCTCACCAAGGTCTACAGCTACTATGACCCGCTGGAGAAGCGCTTCTTCCTGAACGTCAGTCTTGAGCCTTCCACGCGCTACCGTGTCACCATCGGCGGCAATATCAGCGACAAGTATGGCGCCACGATCGGCCAAGACACGCTGGTGCAGTTCACCACCGGTCCGCTGATGCCGTTCGCGGTGTTGCAGACCGCCGGCCAGGTCGGCACTTACAACGCCAATCGCCCAACCCGGCTGTTTGCCACCTATCGCAATGTCAGCAAGCTCGACTTCGAACTGGCCGCGCTGACGCTGGACCAGTTCTACCAGTTTACCGGTGCGGATAACGCTTTTGACGCCATCAAGCAGTTCAAACCGGCGGACGGGCAAAGCATCCGCAAGTGGAGCATGCAGACGTCCGCGGCATTGAACGAAGCCGCATTTGCCGAGGTGGCGCTGGCGGCCAATGAGGGTGGGCTGGCGCCGGGCATTTACATGCTCACGCTGACCGCGCCCGAAGCAGCCGCAACGGTGCAGTATTACGAGCCGGCGCGCCATATCCTGATCGTCACCAGCCTGCACGTCGCGCTGAAACAGGGTGATCGCGAAGCGCTGGCGTGGGTGACGGACTTGAACAGCGGGCAGCCGGTCGCCGGACTGCCAGTGTCGTTCCGCAACCGCACCTTTGCCGAGATCGGGAAAGAT
>JAMDDR010000107.1 GCA_023488685.1 Chloroflexota bacterium
TCATCAGGTCCAGGATGATCAGGTCGGGTTTCTCGTGCCGGGCGGTGAACAGGGCATCGCGCCCATTCGCCGCCTCGATGATGCGATAACCTTCCTGCTCCAGGTACACCCTGATCATCTCGCGCAGATTTGGCTCGTCGTCTACTACCAAAATCGTCCGGGGCATTGTGTCTGTTTTATTTCCTTGTATTACGGTTTCCTGGCAGGATGAGCGTTCCTGCCAGCCAATTTCGTCGCAAGTGCAACCAACACCACAATGGCGCTCATGGTGCCAAGGGTCCTGGCAAGTAGTACGATGCCGGACGAGTGAGGGCCCGGCATACTTCCCCTGTTGCTATCTGGCACTCCTGTCACGGCCCAGCCACTCTGCGTGTCGTCCGAGCTCTGCGTCTGGGCGGTGAACGTTTCCTGCTTCATTGCCGGGGCGGTGCTCATCTCTGAGGCCAGGCTGGACTGCGATAGGGCGATGGTTGCCCCCACCACGACGAGCGCCGCGACGAGAATGATCAATAAACGGCCAAGGATTTTCATGGCTATACCTCCTTCTGTGCATGCTCCACTCCAACCGGCAACGGACGAAGTCGAGCCATCACAGCTCCGATGGTGTACCGATTTATGGTACTGACGATCCAGCGCCAATGCAGAGCGACGTGCAAGCCAGCCAGGTAGACAGCCACGTCCGACGCCGACTGATGCAGCATCTTCCACGTCCCTCCAGATGAGAGCCGAATGCCGAGGGAGGGTAGTGCCACTTCCGAGATCATCAACCCTGTGAAGATGATGAGCGTGAAGTCGACAAAGAGCAGCGTGTTCAGCACATGATTGATGCGTTGTTGCAACGGCATGCTTTTGAATAAACGCTGTGTCGTCTTGACGATCCATTGCCAGTGCAGCAGCAAGTGCGTCACGATCGCCGCGCCCAACGCGATGCCCAGCCATTCGTGAATCACTTCACCGCTGAACTTTGGCGCAGTCGCCACCAGAAAGGCAACAAACACGGCCGCATCCAATCCAAAGTTAACTCCAGTTCGACTTACTTTCTTCGTTTCCTGTTTCATGTGGCTACCCTGTAACGCATCATGTTTGACGCTTTCAGGGTAACAGGGACTTCTTTAGACTTTGTGAAGAAAAGATGCGGTTCTTATTTGCATTGGATAGCCATATCTGCCGGTGCCGTGCAAATCGACGACCAATCATCGGCTCTGCCAACGACAGCAGCGATGCAGTTGCGAAGTAAACACAAAGATAACCATTCCTTTATCAAAACCACACATCCTCTTGCTACATTGAGTGTGATGAGCGAGCTCGCCCTAACCAAAAACTGGATTTCTGGTTAGGGCGAGCTCGCTTGCACCCATCAAGGCAATACGACGTGAGTTACTTGAGTGTCGTGAGTGTCGTGAGTGTCGTGAATGACGTGAGTGATATGGACGCGAAACCCTTATCTCATTGAAGGAGTTAGCAAGAAAAAGAATATGAAACGAACGCTTTTAGCAGCCGCAGGACTGATCGCCGGTGGTGTAATGATCGCGGCGTGCGGCGGATCATCGACACCGACAGCAGTGCCGGCGGTAACCATGATGCCCACAGCAACTGTCGTTGAGGCAGCACCGTCGACGAGCACAAACGTGCCAGCAGATGCCGGTGCACCGGCAGACGCCAATGCGCAATCCACTCCACCAGCGATGGGAACACCGGGACAAGAGCCTGGCGCTGGGCCGGGTGCCAACATGAATATGACGCGCGCCGCTGAGTTGCCAACCAGCGAACCGAATGTGACTGGCATGATTGCGAGTCGCAACGGCAACAGCATAACGATTCGCTCCGGGCGGCCACAAGGACAGAGGGGCGCGCCTGCCGATGGGACTGCGCCCGCTGAAGGAGGGGCACCGCCTGAGGGTGGCGCACCTGCTGAGGGAACTGCACCCGCTGCGGGGAATGCTGGCGTCACCGTGGAAGTGATTGTGGACGCCGAAACCAAGATCTATAAGGACACTACACAAATCGATCAAGCCGCGCAACAGAACGGTCAGGAGATCCAGCAAACGGTCGAACAGGTGGACTCGCTGGACGCGCTCGACACGACCAAAGGTGCGATGTTGCAGGTATGGGGCGAATCCTCCACTGATGGCGTGTGGACCGCTGATGTCATTGTGTATTCGGAGGTCACAGGCCGGCCAAACGGGCAGCAAACGACTCCCTAAGACGACTCAACACAAGGGAAAGATCAGGCGCCATGGTCATTGTGTCATGACATGGCGCCCACCACACGATCGTTTATCAGCGAACCCTGCGAATCGCGCTCGGGTCGATTCGCAGGATTCGCTGTGTTGTTTGGTTACGGCGATGGGGACCGCAATCACTGGCGGTGCTGATAAGCAGGATGAGACGTTCGTCGATCAACGCTTCAGGTGGCCTGGGGTGCCCCTGCGCAACAGCGCCCGAACGCGCGACAGGATTTCCGGCACACCAATTGAAGCCATCTGGCAGTCGTCCACACCGGCATCGAGGGCGGTAAGGATTTCCATCTCGGTTGGTTGCGGCAACAGTGCCAGGATCGGCGCTGTGGTCACCTGGCGCAACACCAGCCAGTCGTGGGGACCAACTGATCCACACAGGATCACCAGGGATGGATGCTCCTCCCGCAAGCTGTCCAGCGCGCCCGACAAACCTCTAACGACACCAATCTGATACCCCTCTTCCGCCAATGCGCCCGCCAAGTGACTCAATCCCGCACCCAATCCCACATCATCCGTGTTGACCATCATGATATGGCCTACACCCACGGGGCCATGTACCGATTGGATGCGCCAGTAATCCGGCCAGATTGGCTGGTGCGCTGTCGCCTTTGCCGCTGGAGGTATCAGATCTTTGCGCAGGTTGTCTGGGCAACCCGCGACTTGTGTCTGCAACTCGCGTATGGGTCTGCCATTCTTAGACAGAAACGCACCCCTCTACCACAATGGCAGGATTTGCTGCACGCGACACATCCACGTGCGAAAGATGCTACACACTTTGTCCTGCCGCCCCATGATGCTGCACCTCATATTCACCTTCCCGCTACGCCTTACCGTGGTTCCATGTGAAGTTACGCCAATACACCGCGGCTGAGGGCGAAGCTGACTATCAACCAACCGACCTGTCTACATCAAAGAGGAACGAAGGGGCCTGGCCTTCGTTCCTCCAACGACTAAGTTAGTTGCCAGAAGTTCCTGACGGGGCATTCAGCACTCGCTGGGCCTGACGAGTCACCTCGCAGTTGGTCAGACGCAACAGCGCATCAGGACGA
>JAMDDR010000027.1 GCA_023488685.1 Chloroflexota bacterium
AACGCATGTTCAAGCCGGAGATGGGCACGCACGCCACGATGATAGAAGGTGAAGCGGACGAGGTTGCTGACCGGCTGATCGCCATATTCAAAGAGCAGGACATTTTGTAGAGATAACGTTCGAGGCGGACGACAGCCCGTGCCAGGACTGCGCCCCAAGGGATCCAGCGATAACTTGTGGAGGCTATGAATGAGCCGGGACATTTTTGTTGTCATCGAGCATTTGCGCGGCAAGGTCGCCGATATTTCCTACGTGATGCTGGCGGCAGCACGTGTGATGGCCCAGGCAACCGGTGGTCAGGTCGTGGCCGTGCTGCTGGGTCACAATGCGCAAGGACTAGCGGGCAACCTGGCCGCCGACCGCGTGTTGTACGTTGACCATCTGGCGTTGGCCGACTTTACTTCGGCGGCGTATCAGACGGTTCTCGAAAGTTTGTTGAGCGAACACGCTCCCCGCGCTGCGCTGCTAGGCGATACTTCGATCGGCGGCGATGTGACAGCCTGGCTGGCCGCACGATTATCGTGGCCACTGGTCAGCTCGTGCCGGGGCGTCAGCGCGGAAGGTGACGTGCTCAAATTTGTCAGCCAGACCTGCGGCGGCAAGATCATGGCCGAAGGCGACCTGCCTGGCCCTTGCGCCCTGGTGATGATGGTGCCCGGCGGATACAAGCCGGAGCAGGGCCAAAGCGCACAGCCGCCTCAAGTGACCCCGGCAGCGGCTCCATCACTGGAGGATCTGCGCATGGTCGTCGAAAACTACGCCGAGCCTGACACGAGCGATGTGGATATTTCGAGAGAACCGATTCTCGTTTCGGTCGGGCGCGGCATCCAGACGCAGGACAACATTGGACTGGCCGAAGAGTTGGCCCAGGCATTGGGCTGCCCGGTGTGCGCGTCTCGCCCGGTCGTGGATCAGGGCTGGCTGCCGGCTACGCGCCTCGTGGGCAAATCCGGCAAGATCGTCAAGCCCAGGCTATATCTGGCTTTGGGCATCAGCGGCGCGCCGGAGCACGCCGAAGGCATGGGTGAAAGCGAGATGATCGTCGCCGTCAACACCGACCCCGCCGCACCGATCTTTAATATAGCGAAATATGGCACTACGGTTAATCTGTTTGACCTGGTGCCTGTATTGACTGAAAAGATTCAAGAGGCCAAAAGTGGATAGTATGTAACTGCTCGCCCATTACCAACCCGCCCTTCTGAAAGAGGAGGGAGAATGCGCCACCTTGTCCTCAGCCCTTCTCCCACGCCGCGAGAGGGGCCGGGGATAAGGATGAGCCGGCAGAGAGGAGCACATCATGCCGCATCGTCCTGACTTTTGGGGTATTCCCGTTGAATGGAATCCGACCTTGTGGGTCTATTCCATCATGTTTCTGGCGGTCTTTGTGTTGGTCTTTCGCTTTTTCCGGCAAGCCAGATGGTGGTGGAAGATAGGCCGACCTGAGGTGCGCTGGGATCAACCCGGCAAGCGACTGGGGCTGCTGGTCAAATACTGGATCGCTCAATCGCGCGTGTTGGGCCAACGCTACCCGGGGATCATGCACGTCGCGATCGCGTGGGCGTTCTTTGTGTTCTTTTTCGGCACGACGCTTGCCGCGATTGATGGACACTTGTTCCAGCTTTTCCAACTTTTAGGCAACCAGCATGCCATCACCAACCCAGAGGCATTCAAGTTCCTCAAGGGTGGCGTCTATCTGGTGTTCAAGCTCGTCCTGGATCTGGCTACGGTGGCCTTTTTAGTTGGCGCGGGGATGGCGGTGTACCGGCGCTTTGTTCGAAAGCCGAGCCGGTTGACGCTGGATTCGCGCTTTACGTTTTCGCTCGTGCTCGTCATTGTGGTCGTAATCAGCGGGCTGGTCACCGAGTCGTTGCGTCTGGCAGTAGTGCGCAATGACGCCAGTTTGGCTGTGGGCTGGTGGGCGCCGGCCGGCTTTTTGCTCGCCCAACTATGGATTGCGACCGGCGCGTCGCCAGAGGCGCTCACCAACTGGCACATGGTGGTCTGGTTCATCCATCTGGGGATGGTTGTCTGGATGCTGGTCACCTTGCCGGCCGGCACGCTGATACACATCCTCACCAGCGCGTTCAACACTTTCTTTGCCAAACTCGACCGTCCTACGGGCAAGCTTGCGCCACCCGCGCAGAACAAGGACGGCCAGTCCATCTTTGTCAGCACGCTACGCGACATGACGTGGAAGCAGTTGCTCGACGCCGATGCCTGCACGGAATGTGGGCGCTGCCAGGATGCCTGCCCGGCTCACGCAGCAGGCACGCCGCTCAGTCCCAAGCAATTGATCCTGAGCGTGCGTGATATGTTCCATCAAAATGTCCGGGTGCTGGCAACATCCGCACACGGCGGAAACGGCAAACTGGTAGGCGAAGCGATCAAGGATGATGTGCTATGGTCGTGCACAACGTGCGGCGCATGCGTCCGCGAGTGCCCGGTGCTGATCGAGCATGTGGATACGATTGTGGATATGCGCCGCCACCTGGTCAACGAAGGCCAGATGGACGGCAAGTTGCAGGAAGCGCTTGCCAAACTGGGGCGCTATGGCAACTCGTTCGGCCAATCTGAGCGTGCGCGTGCCAAATGGGCACAGCCCGCCAGGCCCAAGATCAAGGACGCGCGCAAAGAGCCGGTCGAGTATCTGTGGTTCGTGGGCGATTACGCTTCGTACAGCGCGGGGTTGGTCGACGTCACACGCAAGACCGCCGAGGTGTTCCAGAAAGCGGGGCTTGACTTTGGCATCTTGTGCGAGGCTGAGCGCAACGCGGGTAACGACGTGCGCCGCGTGGGCGAAGAAGGTTTGTTCGAGGTGCTGGTTGAAAAGAACGTGGAGGCATTCGCCAAGAGCCAGTTCAAGACCATCGTCACCACCGACCCGCACTCGTACAACACGCTCAAGCATGAATACCCATCGACGGAAAATGGGCGATACCCGATTTTGCATTACGCCGAATTGCTCGACCGGTTGATTGCTGAAGGCAAGCTCAAGTTCAACAAGCAACTGGGCTACAAGGTGACGTATCACGACCCGTGTTATCTGGGCCGCTACAACGGTGTGTATGACGCGCCGCGTCGAGTGATTCAGGCGACCGGCTGCAAATTGGTCGAGATGCCGCGCCATGGCGACCGATCATTTTGCTGCGGCGCGGGAGGCGGGCGCATCTGGATGGAAGAAGACCTGGTCAAAGAGCGTCCCAGCGAGTCGCGCATCCGCGAGGCGGTCGCACTCGACGGCGTAATGGCTCTTGTCGTCGCCTGCCCGAAGGAC
>JAMDDR010000324.1 GCA_023488685.1 Chloroflexota bacterium
ATCGACGCCCACCTTGAGACATGTCGCGTAGATATTGGGGAAGCGCGCCGGAATGGCATCCGCGGACATGCGAGAGGCGATGTCTAGCAGCACGTGCGTGTAGCCATGGGTTTCCATCTGGTGATGGATGGCTCGCGCGACGACGTCGCGCGGCGCCAGATCCTTCCAGTCAGGTGAGTAATCTGGCATAAACGGGCGGCCTTCCGGCGTCAGCAAGACGCCACCCTCGCCGCGTACCGCCTCGCTGATCAGGAACCCTTCTCCGCCCGGCGCGGCCAGCGCCGTCGGATGGAACTGCACATATTCGGCGTTGATGATGCGCGCCCCGGTGCGATGAGCCATGGCAAGACCATCGCCGCGCGAGCCAACTGGGTTGGTGGTATTGCGATAGATGCGCCCCAGCCCCCCGGTCGCAAGCACCGTGTTCGCGGCCACATAGCGGTGGACGGTGCGCTCGCGCCAATCAAACACATAGGCACCGTGGCATGTAATCGGCCGGTAGACATCCAGCGGATCACGCGAGTGATGCGGAAACGTAATCAGATCCGTGGCCGTTGCGTCGGTCACAAGCGTCACATTGGGGCACTGGCGCAATGTGTCGATCAACCCGTCGATGATGGCGCGCCCCGTGCCATCGCCCACGTGCAGAATTCGCCGGCGTGAATGTGCCGCTTCCTGTCCCCATACGAGTTGTCCCTCTGCATCCCGGTCAAATGCGATTCCAGCGGTGTTGACCAGGACTTCCCTCACCAGGCGCGGCCCTTCTTCGGCCAGCAGATGCGCTGCCTGGGGCAGACTGGCGCCGGCGCCAGCCGACAGGATATCGGACGTCAAAATCTCTGCATCATCACCGGGGCTGCGGCTGACAATTCCTCCCTGGGCATATCGTGTGTTTGACTCGTGTGGATCAGATGCGCGCGTAATGACGACAATCCGCCGCTGGCGGTTGCGCGCAAGTTGCAACGCGGCGGTGGCACCGGCAATGCCTGAGCCGATGATCAGGACATCAGTTTGGATCATGTGGTTGCCTCTATGCAATACCGGGCTTTACCCAATGGCAAGCATTCTCTCAACAGCCCGCAAAGCCCTGGTTCGGATTTCCTCGGGAACATCGACCACGTAACGGTTGACCTGCAATGACTTGAGCGTGTCGTCCAACGTGATCTGATTCATGTGCGGGCATCGCACGCTGCACAGCCGGAGCATTTCCTTGTCCGGGTTCGCGGCAGCGATGTTGTCACCCATGGCGCATTCGGTGAGCAACAGATAACGTGGTGCGGAGGTGCGCTCGATATATCGAATCATGGCCGAGGTGCTGCCGGCAAAGTCTGCCGCCGCGACGACCTCGGGACTGCACTCCGGGTGAGCCAGGATCACTACATCCGGGTACTCCTGCCTGACGTCGAGAATATCCTGCACGCTGTACTTCTCGTGGACTTCGCATCTGCCGCGCCAGCCAATCAGGTCGGCGTGTACGGAGGTGTAATCCAGTTCGGTATCCGGTTCCTTGACCGGCCCCAGTGTAGGGAAGATGATGTGTTTGCCGGTTTCCCGCGCCACGTTCCTGGCCAGATACTCGTCAGGGATGAAAATCAGCGTGCTGGCGCCCAGCGACTCCACAACAGCGGCCGCATTGCCTGACGTGCAACAGATATCGGACTCTGCCTTTACGTCGGCGTAGGTGTTGATATAGGTCACGATGGGCACGCCAGGGAATCGTTGTTTCAGCGCCCGCACATCCGCGGCGGTGATACTTGCGGCCAGCGAACAACCGGCTTTTTGTGAAGGCAGGAGGACGGTCTTGCTGGGGTTGAGGATCTTTGCAGTTTCCGCCATAAACTTGACGCCGCAGAATACGATGACATCCTTGTCTGTTTTGGCGGCTTTGCGGCTGAGTTCCAGCGAGTCTCCCGTGTAGTCGGGCACGGAATGGAAGAGCGCCGGTTCCATGTAGTTGTGCCCGAGGATGACTGCGTTTCTCTCCTGCTTGAGACGGTTGATTTCAACTGCCAGTTTGGCTTTGTAGCGCAGTTCAACATCCGGCACGATATCGCCGAGCATCGTCTTCAGTTTTAAATACATCTCATCAACAGACATGCGTTTCTCCTATACGTCCAATCCCTTGCCGCAGATTGATAAACTCCGGCAAACACAATCAAACGTTCGCGCCTGCCCAATCCAGGCTCGCATCGAATACCCGCGCCGAGTGTGTCAATGCACCGATAGAGACGAAGTCCACGCCGGTTTCTGCGACCTGCCGGATATTCTCCAACGTCACATTGCCCGACGCTTCGAGCCTGGCCCGGCCGGCGGTCATTTGCACGGCCTGCCGCATCATCTGTGGGGTCATGTTGTCCAGCAGAATGCGCTGCACGTGCAAGTCGAGCGCGGACTGCACGTCATCCAACGTGCGGGCCTCGACTTCGATCTCAAGGCCGATTGCAGCAGCGCGGGCGCGTCGCACCGCTTCAGCCAGCGAACCGGCGTGATCGATATGGTTGTCTTTGATCAGGACCATATCGTACAAACCGATACGGTGATTCAGCCCGCCACCGCGCTGCACGGCGAGTTTGTCGAGTGCGCGCAGCCCTGGTGCAGTCTTGCGTGTGTCGAGAATCCGTGCCCTGGTGCCAGTGACTGCATCCACAAACTGGCGCGTCAGCGTGGCGATGCCGGACATACGGCCGAGGAAGTTGAGGGCCGTTCGCTCTCCCGTCAGTAGCGCCCGCGCCGGGCCGGATATCGTCGCCAATACCTGGCGATTTTCGACCCGCGCCCCTTCGGCGACGCGCGGGGTGAAGGCCACGCGCGCGTCCATGAGCCGGAAGACGAGCTGTGCCACATCCAGCCCTGCCACGACCCCAACTTGTTTGGCGATGATCTGTCCGCTCATGCTGGATTCGGGCGAAATGATGCTGTTGGTCGTCACGTCCCCCGAGCCGATATCCTCTTCCAATGCGCGCTGTGCACACGCGACGACTTCCGGCGGCATGTCCGCGGGAAGGCCTGGTGTGCCAGCAGTGTATGTGATCTGATGCATGGTTAGTGTAACTATAACACAAAGTGGCGAAATGTGCTGAGGCAAGGCTTCCTTGCCATCATCAATGTGAGCGAAGCCGTGCCGCGTGACATTCGCAAGTCGCTGGGTTTGGTGCGGTGCCCATCCCCCTACAAGCTCAGCGCTCGTCTCGGGGTCGGGAGCCACGATAGTAACGCTCAGCGCCCCGTCTCGGGGCGCGGTCGGGGTGGGTGGACCGGTCGCCAGGCGTGGC
>JAMDDR010000451.1 GCA_023488685.1 Chloroflexota bacterium
CCTCATTTCACGAGCGACCTGGGTGATCGGCCAACGCTCCAGTTGATCGCCGAACAACTCGCTGGCATGGAGGCATACGTCCTGGAGCAGGTCCGCGCGGCAACGGCGCACCGGCGCGCCATGTGGAACGGCGCGCCGGGAGATGCATGGCGCGTGGATTTGCGACAGTGGATGGGGTGCGAAGACGTGCGCGCCACGGTCATCTCGCGTGAGCTACTGGCCCAATCGCCACGCTATACGATCGAGTCGGTCGTGCTGAATACAGGGGCGGGCTTTACAGCCAGTGGTTTAACGGCGGATCCCCCCGGCAACGCCGCGCCGGTCGTGCTGGCTCTGCCGCCGTCGGATGTCTCACCAGAGGATTGGCTTGGGCTGACCGATCGACTGCCACCCTCCCAGCAACTTGCACGGCACCTGGTCATCGCCGGCCACCGTGTCATCTGCCCGCGCATGCTGGCCCCCGACCCGTTGGAAGTTTCGATCGTCGATTACCCGAGCTTCGGCGCACGGCCGACCGCGCGTGACGAAATCTGGCGGTTGGCGACGCAACTCGGCCTGACGTTCGCGGGGCTTGAACTGCAGGCGGCGTTGGCGTGTCTTTCGGTCGTCAGTAGCGATGCGCCATACACCGTGGTGGGCATTGGCGATGCCGGAAGGCTGGGCCTGATGCTGGCAGCCATCGACCGGCGCGCCGAGCGCGTCTTTGCCAATTGCACATTCGGCGACCGCACAGACCCGCGCGCGAGCTTCGCCTGGCCGGAGTTGATCCATGGGTGGGCGCTGCGCTACGGCGATGCCGAGCTGGTCGCGTTGATCGCCCCGCGTCCAGTGGTGCTGATCGAACCGCTGCGCCGTCTATCGGCGCTCTCTCTGTTGGCCGAGTTGGATGCGTGCGAGCGCCTATGTGCGCCACGACCACGCTGCCTGGCCGGCGAACACGCCGCAGACGTGGTCGCGCAAATCCTGTCCGATATGGGGATTACGCCCGTGTTGACCCCACGCCGGCTCACGGATATCGAGGGCATGGCCGAGCGTAGCACCCACGCGAAGCAGGCGCGTCACGTGGCGCTCCGGTCGCGGTTGTATGATTTACTTGACGTGGCCGCCCAACAGCGTGTGCGACGCGGCATGGAGAACCTGTCCGCGCGACGGGCCGAGTGGGCCGCGTTGGTGGGTGAGTTCCCCGCGCCGGATGCGCCATTGGAGCCGCGCGGGCGACCCGCCGCAGCCGAATTCCAGTCCAAGGGTGTGACGACTTACGAGGTATGCCTGCCGGTCTATCGCGACCCTGCCGTGTTCGTGCGCGGACTGCTGGCGGTACCTGCGGATATTGAGGCGAACGAACGGCGGCCGGCGGTGATTTGCTCGCACGGCTGGGAAGGCAGCGCAGAGTCAACCCATCAGCCGGGCATCTACAACGCGTTCGCGCAACAGTTGGCCGCGCGTGGGTACGTCACCTGGGCGCCGCAGAGTTACTTCCGCAGCGAATACACCATCCAGTCGTTGTACCGCATGACCAGCCTGATCGGCAGGACAGAGTTTGGGTTGATGGCAAAGCTGCACGCCCGCGGGATTGACTACCTCGCCGGCTTACCGTTCGTCGATCCGGGGCGGATCGCCTTCTATGGCCTGTCGTACGGCGGCTATTCCGCGTTATGGCTGAACGGGCTGGAACCGCGCCTGGCGGCTGTCGTCTGCTCGGGGCACTTTAACGACTGGCAGGCCAAGACCACGGGGCAGAACGAGACCAGTTACATGAACACGGAGAATGCCAGCATGTACGTGGCCGGCATCCTGACGCGTTTCAACCACGGCGATCTGGCGGCGCTGGCGTGCCCGCGCCCGTTCCTGGTCGAAGTGGGCGACGCGGATTGGGTCGTGCGGCGGGAGTGGGTGGAGCACGAGTTCGCGCGCGCGCGGTCGGTCTACGCACTGCACGGCGCGGCAGATCGCATCGAGTTGTGTTGGGGCCAGGGTGGCCACCAGGTTTTCGGCGAGCGCAGTTACGAGTTTCTCGATCAATGGTTAAAATGATTTCACATGAGTAAGAAACGGATCACGATGACGCCCGACATGACCAAGGTGGTCAACAAGCGCATCGTGCTTGAACATCTGTTGCGCCATAGCCCCACCTCACGTGCCGAGATCGCGCGGCACCTGCAACTGAGCAAGCCGACCGTTTCACTGATCATCTCCGAACTGGTGCACGAGGGCTTTGCCAGGGAGCTTGGGACGAAGAAGTCGGGACAGGGGCGACCGTCGATCGAAGTGGAGATGAACCCGCGCGCCCGCTATGCCATCGGCGTGGAACTGGACGTCTCCCTGGCATCGTTGATCATTACAGACTTGCTCTCACAGCCGATTGACGATATGCCGCCACTGATCCAGGCAGAGATTGATACCGCCACGCCTGACCGGGCGGCCGTCAGCCTATCGGCCCTGATTAAACAGGTCGTGGCCGAATTGGCTCACAAGACGAAGGCGCTTGACGGATCGACAGACCGCCCACCACGACTGGTCGGTATAGGTATCGGGGTGCCGGCGGTCGTCAACTCACAGACCATGGAGGTCATCAGCAGCAACCCGCTGAATTGGTCCGGTCCGGAACCGTTTGGCGCCATCGTCCAGGAACACGTGCGTACCCCCGTGTTGGTGACGCAGCGCGTGATGGCCGCGGCCTGGGCTGAGCACATGTTCGGCAGTGGCCGCGGCGAGGATTCACTGGTCTTTGCCCGTTTCGGTAGCGGGGTGGCAACGGGCATCATCCTGAACAACCAGTTGTACACGGGCAGCAGTTACTTTGCCGGCGACATCGCCAGCATGACGTTTCTGCCGCACGGCTCCCCGAACGACCTGGCGCAGCCGGTGAGTCTGCAGTCGCTCGTGACGCGCGAGGTGATCACGGCACGGGCAAGGCAATTGCTCCTGGAGGGTGTATACCCTGCCAGCAGCGCGCTCGATGCGGCCGGCGGTGACCCGCAACATATCACGTTGGAGATGCTGTGCGATGGCGCGATGCAGAACGATGCGCTCTCCCGCCGCGTGATCGTCGAGGCCGGCCGATTTGTGGGGGTTGCCATCGCCAACCTGATCGGCATCATGAACCCAGCGTTGGTGGTCCTGGGTGGGCCACTGACCCAGGCAGGTGGCATCTTGCTTGAATCGGTCCACGAACAAGTGAAGCGCTGCTGCAACCGTCATGAGCAGTTGTCGGTGCGTATCATCCTCTCGGAACTCGGAGATCGTGCGCCGGCGCTCGGCGCGGCGAAC
>JAMDDR010000135.1 GCA_023488685.1 Chloroflexota bacterium
GCTGACGCCCGGATGTTGGCTGCTGAACGTCGGCCCATGAGCCGCCACGGCCAGATAGCCTTGGGGCGCGAGCGTGGTGTTGGTCGCGAAGGCAAAGCTCACGCCCTTGCTGACCCTCCAACCCGAAAGATCCAGCGTGTCGGTGCCGGCGTTGAACACCTCGAACCACTCCTCCAGCCGATTCGTACTGGGCGGGTGGTACATGATCTCACTGATGATGAGGTTTTGGGCACGCGCCTGAATCGGCAGCATCCAGACGCCACAGGCGGTCCCCAGGCCGAAGCAAATAGACTTGAACAAACGCATAGTCGGGATGGAGTTAAGACAAATGGCAGTCGGCCAATGGAGGAGCGGCCCGCTGTGAATCACCACGCTCCCAGCGTCCCAGATCATCCCAGAGCGAGCGGAGGTGAAAACTATCCGTCCTCAATCGCCGGGCTGCGTGAGAAGGCATCCGGCGGGGACGAATTGTGACGCCAACGGTGGCGCTTTTATCCCAGTGAATGGTGACGTATGTTCGTCGGCTGACCATTTTCATCAGATTCAGCAGTAAACACCCAAGTCCTGACAGGAACATGAACAGCGGATGACAGTGTTGTCATAGGGAATTCATGTCCGCTTCATCGGGATCTGGTTTTCTGGGCAACGATGGATCGATTGAACGAGGTCGTTTCTGACCGACAGACTGGGCAAGACCCTCCGAGTTACGGGTCTATGGGACGGTGCAGCGCATTGAGTTATGACGGCACGTTTTGACAACAACTCTCCGGTAGAGGATAACATCGGTGAGACCGTTATGCGCATCCTCGTGGTGGAAGACGAAAAGAAGACCGCTTCGTTCATCAGCAAGGCCCTCCAAGCGGAAGGGTTCGCGGTGGACGTGCTTCGCGATGGGGCCGAAGCCCTCGCGGCACTCCCACACACGCCCTTCGATGTGGTGGTGTTGGACATCATGCTGCCCAGCATGGATGGCCTGAGCGTCGTGCGGCACTGGCGCGAACGTGGCATTCGCACGCCAGTCCTGCTGCTGACCGCTCGCGGCGAAGTCAGCGAACGCGTGGCGGGCCTCGACGCCGGGGCCGACGACTATCTTTGCAAGCCTTTCGCCCTGGACGAACTGCTCGCCCGGGTCCGCGCCTTGGGCCGCCGAAACGCCGAGGCCAAAGCAGTTGTATTGCGCGTGGCCGATCTGACGCCCAACACGATCACCCGCGAGGTTAGGCGTAGCGACGTCGTCATCGACCTGGCCCCGCGCGAATATCGGTTGCTGGAGTTCCTCATGGGCTCGCCCGGGCGGATATGCGGTCGCATGGCCATCGTGGAGAAGGTCTGGGACTATGACTTCGATCCCGGCAGTAACCTCGTGGATGTCTATATCATGCGGCTGCGGGAGAAAATTGACGCCGGGTTCGAGCCGAAATTGTTGCAGACCGTGCGCGGCGTCGGTTATGTGCTGAAGGGACCCGCATGACCATCCGAACCCGACTGACCCTGTGGTATGCCGCAAATCTGCTTGTCTCGCTGGCCGTCCTGACCGTAGTGCTGGATTACGAGTGGACCGACCTGCAGCGGTTTCTGCCAGCCGACAAGCAGGCCGCCGAACCCGTTTGGGAGGAGATGGGTGAGGTCATCTTGTTCTACGGAGTTCCCAGCGCTTTATTGATGTTGTTGGGTGGCTGGTGGTTGATGCGCAAGGCCTTCGATCCGGTGACGGCCCTCATTCAGGCCGCCGAGCGCATCCATCTCCACAATCTCAAGGAACGCCTGCCCTCCACCGGCACCGGTGACGAACTGGACCGTCTCACGGGGGTTTTCAACGCCATGACCGGCCGGCTTGATTCCGATTTCACCCGCGTCCGCGAATTCACCCTCCATGCCTCCCACGAACTCAAGACACCCTTGACCATCCTACGCGGCGAGATGGAAACCATGATGCGCGACGACGCCACGCCGTCAGCCCACCGCGAGCGTCTGGCCAGTCAGCTAGAGGAAATCCAGCGCCTCACCAAAATCGTGGACGGCCTGACGTTTTTGGCCAAGGCCGATGCCGGGCAGGCAGTGCTGAAGTTGGAGCCGGTGCGACTGGATGAGTTGGTGCGGGACATCTTTGCCGACGCCCAGTTGCTGGCGCGCAGTCATCAAATCGCGGTGACCCTGGCCAAATGCGACGAGGCCATCGTCCACGGCGACAGCCACCGCTTGCGCCAGTTGCTGCTCAACCTCGCTGACAACGCCATAAAGTTTAACCAACCAGAAGGTCACATGGACATCGCGCTCACATGCCACGCCGACTCCGCGGTGCTAACCGTCAGCAATACGGGACCGGGGATCGGGCCAGAGAAGTTGCCGCGTGTGTTCGACCGCTTTTACCGTGGCGACCCGGCACACAACAGTGACGTCGAAGGCTGCGGTCTGGGTCTGGCCATCGCCCAGTGGATTGTCCAGGCTCATGCCGGAACCATTTCCATCGCTTCCGAACCGGGCCAACAGACTACCGTCACAGTCCGGCTGCCCGCTGCAAATCCGCCCAGGATCCAGGTGAAGCGGAAGACAATCAATCCCAAGACCAAAGTCACATCCTCCCAGCCTTGAACGCTGATCCGCCGTCGCGCGCCTTCTTGCCCAACTCGCGTTTGATGGCGTGCCGGCGGTAGTATTTGGCAATGCGCTCCGAGCGGCAGAGCGAGCCGGTCGTGCTGTGGCCCGCGTTCGTGCCCAAAGGTATTACTTGTGCCCGGCTTCTTTGGCCTGCTGTTCCGGCGTCTCCGTTTCGCGTGACACGGGCATCGCGGTAGGTTTGGGCTGCGAGGGCGACGCTTTGTTCACCCAGCGTCTGCTGCAAATAACGCAACGCGCTCCGGTCCACTTTGCCATCGGCTTGCACCAGTTGCGCCTGCGCCGTGCTCGCGTAGGAGGTGTCGCCAAATTGTTGCAGCATGCTAAACAGATAATCCCGGTCGCCTCCCGTGGCGCTGGCGAGCAGCCCCCGCGCGGCGGTCAGCGCGGTATCGCGGTATTCTCCGGGCGACAACTCCTCCAAAAGCTGTGTGACATAGGCCAGTTCAACGCCGTGTTTCGTTTGAGCCAACGCCTCGGCCAGAATATTCTTGGCCTCGTCGCCCCCAATCTGACGTACCACGTCAAACAAGCAGGCCGCCGAACCCGTTTGGGAGGAGATGGGTGAGGTCATCTTGTTCTACGGAGTTCCCAGCGCTTTATTGATGTTGTTGGGTGGCTGGTGGTTGATGCGCAAGGCCTTCGATCCGGTGA
>JAMDDR010000337.1 GCA_023488685.1 Chloroflexota bacterium
GGAACCTCAATTAACAAGGAGATATTCAAATGGGAACGGCCAAACTAAATATCTGGGTTAGAGAGTGTTGCACAATTCGGGCTGAGTCTTGCTGACGCTCCGTTTTGAAGCCGCGCCGAACCGTCTGATTGTCACTTCACCCTTGCATTTTCGTTCTCCTCGTATGAGGGCCGGTCACCAAACGCAATCCACCCACGTCAGGTAGAGGCGGGCTTTTTCGCGGCCAGTTCGCGCAAGGCCAACAAGCGCATCCACCGTTTGAGGTTGTAAGCGGTGGCATTCATGCGGACCTGGAAGTCGGCGAAAGTTAGGCCGCGACGGCGGGCGTGACGAGCGCCGTTGTAACGCACGAGTGCGGCGATGACACGCTCAACGACGGCGCGGTGTTTCATATCCTGCTTGAAGGGAAGAGTGGCATTGTAGGCACGTGCGGCGGTGATCTGGTCACGGTAGTCAGAGATGAAGACCTGACGCATGGCGCGAGAGCCGACAGGTTGGGTGCGGCACTGCGACCAGAGAGGACAATCAACGCAGGAGGAACCCAGGAAGCGGAAATCGCGGCCATCGCCGGAGCCAGAGCGGTAGGCGATGTAGGTGGTGAGGCCGTGGGGACAAGTCAGGGCGGCGCCGTTGGCGGACAGGGTGAAGTGCTCAGGGCCAAAGTCGGTCGTGCGTCGTCCAAGAGGGGCAGAGAGGCGAGCGACGAGTTGGGTGCGCAGGTCGGTTGCCAGGGCAACGAGATGGCGCGTCTTGCCAGAGCCGGCGGCGGTGTCATAGATGACTTTGGAAGGGATGAGGTCATGGAATTGGCGCTGAGAGACAAGCAAGTCAGGCAGGGCGACGGCATCGGGCTGAGCGCCAGTGTCGACGTGGACTTCGCGAATGAAAGCGCCGCCGAGGGCGTCAGAGTCCACGGGATCAATAGCATCGGCTGAGACAAGAACACTGACGTTGTAGCCGAGGTCAGTCTTGCCAGCCGTCTTGCCAGCCTGTCTGGTGTGAGTGTGGACCCGATAGGTGGCGTCTGGGTCGGTGGCGCTGCCGATGCGGTAAGCGCCTTTGACGGGAGCAGGTCGCTCGGTCACAGTGGGAGGAGCGGTGGCGGAGACCGTAGGAGGTGAGAGAGCAGAGGGCGTTTCTAGGGAGCTGGTGAGTGCAGCGTCTACGGGGGTGGTAGATGGGGCGGTGAGCGGAGCGCTGATGGCCTGACTCTCAGGGAAGGCGAGAATGACTTCATCTGCGATGATCTTGTCAACGCGGTCGAGCCAGTCGAGAATGGGACCGGTCAGGTCGTTGGGCAAGGGTGGGACGACAGCCAACTGCGCGCGGACCAACCTTGTGCAATCCAAGGCGGCTAGGACGGTGGTCTGCACACGGGCAGCGTGTTGAGCGTCGGTCAGGTACCAGTCGCGGTGTTCGTTGGGGGCGCCGAACAAAGCAGTACGATCCAGGGCAGCAATGACGCACGCATGGCGTTCCACATCGGCGGAGTGGAGAACGGTCAGCAGGCGGCGGCAGGCATGGCGGATCAAATGCACCAACGACTCTTTGGCGGCGTCGGCACGCAGCGCATAGGTGTCCCCTACCTGATCGCGCGCGCGCTCGTGTGGGAAGATGGCATCGATTTGGCGCAGGACGTCGTCGAAGATGGCACGTGGCTGATGCTCAGCCACCCACAGTTCGAAACGTTCGAGGGTGGCATGATCGGGACCGTCGGCGAAGATGGGGTACCCGACGAACCACTTGACGACAAGGTTGTATCGAATCTGCCATTCCAGTTGGCGCAAGGACCAGTCGTACAAGTGGCCCACAAGCAAAGCGCGGGCGAGTTGAGCGGTGGGATGAGTTGGCGGTGCTCCTGCGCCATCGGCATGATGGAAGGCTGCGCAAGCTGCTTCAACGGCAGTGAACTTCAGGCGGGTCTGCAAGCGCACGAGCAGATGTTGGGAGTCGCGGTGGATGAGGTGAGCGTAAATCTGCTGGCTGCACCAATCCAGAATGAAGGTCCAGTACGCCATCAGAATGGTGTTGACGAATGCAGGCAACGGTTGTGGGCACGGGCAGGTCGGCATTACAATGCGCATCAGGAAACCTCCATATGAAGACGCGTAAGGCCTATTCTGTGCCCAAAGAGCAGCAGGCGCTGTACGATCAGATTACAGGATTGACGGATGAGTTTTGTAGCGCGCATCTCAACGCTGAGTATGTCCATGTGTGCCGAGAGATGACCGCTGCGTTGTGCCGCAAGCGTCCTTCGCCGCTTGTGCGGGGCAAGCTGGAAATCTGGGCCGCAGCGATCATTCACACGGTGGCTGGCGTGAACTTTGCGTATGATCGTTCACAAACGCCGCACATCACGTTGGATGAGTTGTGCGAGGCGTTGGGCACGGCCAAGACCACGGTCGGCAGCAAAGCCGGGCAGATTCGCAAAGTGCTGAAGATCGGCACATTCGATCCGCAGTGGACAGTGGCAAGCATGATGGATCGCAATCCCATCATCTGGATGCTGAGTGTGAATGGCTTCCTGGTGGATATCCGCACTATGCCGTTGGAGGCACAGCAGGTTGCTTTCGAGAAGGGGTTGATTCCCTACATCCCGGCGTTGCGCACCGACCAAGCCGTGGCCGGCGATGAGGCCTAACCCTGCGGATTCATTAGCCGATTCTGCAACACTCTCGGCGAGGGATTGAAACATCAAGGCTCGCCTGGGCTGGCAAGAACAGAGCCGGGGTGTGAACGAAGATGACTCCCGGCGAGGGATTGAAACTCGGCGGATGGGTATCAGACGTGGGAGCTGACGATGGTGTGAACGAAGATGACTCCCGGCGAGGGATTGAAACAAGCTGTCGGTCGACCCGTACATCCCGCTTGTGGGTGTGAACGAAGATGACTCCCGGCGAGGGATTGAAACAAGCCTGATTACCTGGAGTCCGAGGCCAAGCGCGCTGCGGTGTGAATGAGGATGACTTACAGTGCGACTGGTGGATGGCAGCACCCCGGACTGCAAACCAGTTCTCTTCGTTCTTGCACAGCCCTGCCGCATAGCATGCCATAATTGGATTCGTCTTACGCAGGGGCATGCTGTGAATCCGACGAATGCCGGCGTCCGCCAGTTCATCCTCGACGTGTTCAGCGACGAAGACTTCGAGATCTTCTGCGCCGACTATTTCCGCGCTGCGCAGGCCGAGTTCTCGTCGAGCCTGTCGCTCAGGATCAAGGCACAGCGGCTGATCGAGTATTGCCAGAATCGCGGTTTGCTGGACAACCT
>JAMDDR010000270.1:0-1853 GCA_023488685.1 Chloroflexota bacterium
CGTCTCCTGACTCCTGTCTCCTGACTTCTGTCTCCTGACTTCTTCTTCCAGTGATACACTTGCCCCATCTACCAACCGAGAGCAAGCACATAGACCATGAGAGAACTAACCTACACGCAAGCGTTGCGCGAGGCGTTGATTGAAGAGATGCAGCGCGATCCTAACGTGATCTTGATGGGCGAGGACATCGGTAACTACGGCGGCGTCTTCAAAGTGACGGAAGGGTTGATCGGGATGTTTGGCCCCGAACGTGTGCGCGATACGCCAATCAGCGAGTCCGCGTTCGTGGGCATGGCCGTCGGCATGGCGATGACAGGCAAGCGCCCCATGGCCGAACTCATGTTCATGGACTTTGCGCTGGTGTCCGCAGACCAGATTTGGAACCAGGCCGCCAAGATGCGCTCGATGAGCGGCGGCCGGGTGAAGGTGCCCCTGGTGATCCGCGCACAGCAAGGTGGCGGGCGTGGCAACGGCGCGCAACACTCACAAAGTTTCGAGACGATGTTCACCCACATCCCCGGCATCAAGGTAGCCATCCCGGCGACACCTTACGACGCCAAGGGTCTGCTCAAGTCCGCACTGCGAGACGACAACCCGGTGGTCGTCATCGAACACAAACTGCTCTACCCCACCAAGGGCCCGGTACCCGAAGAGGATTACAGCATTCCGCTGGGCAAGGCCGACGTGAAGCGGCAGGGCAAGGATCTCACGATCGTCACCTATTCGCGCCAATTGCTGTTCGCGCTGCAGGCCGCCGAGATGCTCGAAAAGGAGCACGGCATTTCGGCCGAGGTGATCGACCTGCGCTGCACCGTGCCGCTCGACATCGACACGGTGATCGCCTCCCTCAAGAAGACGCACCGCCTGCTCGTCACGCACGAAGCGCACGCGGCCTGTGGCGTGGGCGCGGAGGTGGCGATGCAGGTGATGGAGCGGGCGTTCGACGAGCTGGACGCGCCCATCATGCGCGTCGCCGGCATGGACGTCCCCATCCCAGTCGCCAAGCAACTGGAAGAAGAGGCGCTGCCACAACCCAGGCACATCGTCGCCGGCGCGCTAAAGCTCATGAAGTAAGAAGTTCTGAGTACCGAGTGCTGAGTTCCGAGTAGGAACGCTCAGGACTCGGTACTCGGAACTCGGAACTTTCTATGATTCAAGGCATTTTTCACGTCTCGTTCACCGTCTCGAACCTGGAGGCGTCGGTACGCTGGTACACCGAGGTGCTCGGCCTGCAATATTTGCGCGGGCAGGTCCAGGAGAATGAATACACCAGCCGGTTGGTGGCCTATCCAAACGTCAAGCTGAAGGTGGCACAATTGCTCGTGCCCGGCCAGCCGATGGCGCCAGGCGCCAACCACCACGTCGAACTCATCGAATACGAGCGCCCGCACGGACGCGACGATCTCGACCTGTCCACCAATAACACCGGCGTGGGCCATTGGGCTTTCATCGTCGACGACATCCACGCCGAGTTCAACCGCATGAAGGCGTTGGGCGTGCGCTTCAAGGCCGATGCGCCGGTCGCCATCGAACATGGTGTTAACAAGGGTGGCTGGGCGATCTATTTCACCGATCCCGACGGCATCACCTTCGAGCTGTTGCAACCGCCGCCGCGGCCAAAGAATACATAGCGGTCGCAGTGCCACCGATGTGTCCACCTGCCCTCGCCCCCGCGGGATCGCAAGGATCAGCCAACACGTCCGTTCATACGTAGGGGCGGACCTGCGTGTCCGCCCGATCGCGCCCGGCACGACACGCGCAGGTGGAGCGACATGCCCACACCCGAGAGATGGCACAGTGCGAGCGGGCCAGCATCCGCAACGCCTACTGGCTGCATAACCACTATGGGAATA
>JAMDDR010000270.1:1863-3266 GCA_023488685.1 Chloroflexota bacterium
GAGCCCGTGGCACGGATCTTATGGGAATAATGCCGGCATCAAGGCTGGCGTGTGCTCGCACACGATCGTGCTGCTGAGTGCATTCGCCTGCACGATATCCCGGTACAGCATGGCGCTGCGGCGTGGTGCGCGCGCCTGCGTTACCGGGTCCATTTCGTACAACCCGAACTTCATGCGCCAGCCTTCCGCCCACTCGAAGTTATCCACGAACGACCAGTGATAGTACCCTTTGATCTGATAATTGAACTGCGCCGCCGTCCACAATGCGCGCAAATGGCGCACGATAAACTCGGGCCTCTGGTCATCGTCGGCATCGGGTAAACCATTCTCGGTGATGTAGATCGGCAGCTTGAAACGCGCCAGATAACGCAACAACGGCAGCAGTCCGTCGGGGTAGATCTCACCGAAGCCAAAATCACTCATCACCGCATCGGGAATGCTGACCAGCTTGCTGAACAGGGTCGCGGGGCTGTTGTGGTCGCATGTCGTGCACTGGCGCATGTAATAGTTCAGGCCGATCCAATCCAGCGTGCCGCGCAGGGGGCGCGCGCTGGGCGCGCCGGGCAGCATCATCGGATGCCAGCGCCCATGGATCAACGCATCAAGGATGCTGCGATTAAAGATACCATCCTGGATACGCGCCACAAGCCTGTCGAGCGGGTGCTTCACACGCAGGGGGTGTAAATACGTCATGTGGTGGGCAATGCCCACGCGCGCCAACCGCTGATGATGGTGCAAGGCACGGTAGGCCGCCGCGTGGCCCAACAGCATGTTACGCACCACAGCAAAACACTGGCTCAGCTCGCCGGTGCGCCCTGGCGGCATACTACCGTCCACCAGGTAGCCCAACCCGGCGTAGATATTCGGCTCATTGATGGTGCACCACAGGTCGCACAGGTCGCCCAGCGCCTTGACGACGTGCGCGACGAAGCGCTCGAAGCGCGGCACCACCACATCCGTTTCCTCCCAGCCCCCCTGCTCATCCAGCCAGAGTGGGTTGGTGAAATGATGCAGCGTGACCATCGGCTCGATGCCGCGTTGGCGCAGTGCGAGCAACATGGCACGGTAACGGTCCACCGCCGCGCTATCGAATACACCCTCGCGCGGCTCAATACGGCTCCATTCGACGGAGAGGCGGTGTGCATTCAGTCCCATCTCGACCATGAGGTCGAAGTCTGTCTCGGCGTTGCGCCACCAGTCGCAAGCGACGCCGGATTTGTCGCCGTTCTTAACGTGGCCCGGCGATTGTTCCCATGCCCACCATTGATTGTTGTTGTTGTGGCCTTCTACCTGGTGCGCCGACGTTGCGGTGCCCCATTTAAAACCCTTGGGGAAATAGTGAATTGCTTCTGCCATGTTGGAGATTGGAGAATAGAGATTGAATGCACACCGCCTCTCCGTCG
>JAMDDR010000554.1 GCA_023488685.1 Chloroflexota bacterium
TTTACCAGATCATCCCTAAACGCGCCTTCACGTCTGTGGCACATGAGACGGCGTTCCGCAAGTGGCTGAAGCAGCACGTTGTGAGGCATCCAGGTTAGGCGTGCTGCATAATATGTGTATGGAAACAAAAAGCATTCTTCGACAATTGGCTTTGCTGCCACCAGAGGCACAGCAGCAGGTGCTAGACTTTATTGCCTTTCTGTCTGCCCGCTATGGCGCCAAGACAGTAAGTCAGTCAGCGAAGCAGGTTGATCTGGAAGATGAACCTTTCATTGGCATGTGGCGCAATCGGAAGGATCTACAGGACAGCACTGACTGGGTACGCCAGATACGCGAGCGCGAATGGCAGTAGGGTGATATGCCAGACCTCGTCATCATCGATACAGACATTCTCATCGATGCCGGTCGCAGAGTCCCAGAAGCCATAGCTTGTCTTCGCGAAGTCGAGGCACGGTCCTCACTTGCCATCAGCTCTATCACACAGATGGAGTTGATTGTCGGATGTCGCAATAGGACTGATCTTCGGGCGACGGAACGCTTCTTGGAGCGATTTCGCATTGTCAAGCTGGATGAGCGTGTGGCAGACATCGCGGTGGACTTACTGCGACGCTATCGTCTGAGCCATGGCCTGCTTATAGCGGATGCTTTGATTGGCGCGACTGCCATTGCGGCAGCGAAGCCACTGGTTACAAAGAATCAACGTGACTATCGCTTCATGACAGATCTGCAGTTGCTGAAATACCCCGATCCATTCACCGCATAGCCTATACCTCGCGGCAGAAACGTATCGTCATCGTCCATTTACACGCAGGTTCAGCGCGCTGGTTGCCGGCCACGGAGCAAGTCGACCAGGATAGAGGTGTCAATGAGATGGGTGGGCGTCATGGCGCTTCTCTATACTGTTGCGTAGCTTCTGTGCATATTCCGCTGTGTCATCGATGTCCACCCGATCCGCCCATAGCCCGAAGGCAGGATGCTCGTTCTGGGAAGCCGACACATCAAATCGAGCAGACAGACTCGTCTTGTATCTCAGGAAGTCAATATACTGATCGACTTCTGCCAGGTTTTCAGGTGGCAACTGATCCAGTTTTCGAGTGACTTCCTCTTTTGTAACAGTTCGATTTGCCATTTCCGCATCTCCACGGCGACCAGTCAGCACGTCTCGCTTGATTATGCTTGATTATGCTTGATTATAGCGAGAGTGTCCCCCTACAGCTTCCCACTGCCGAAGCGACCGGGCTGAGGCATAATGCAGCCACTCGACCTGAGGAGGATGACATGCCAACCAACTCGCTCGCCAGTAAGTTGAAGCTGAAGCCGGGACAACGCGCCGCCCTAATCAACGCGCCCTGAAATGGGTGACCCTGGTCTCGGTGAACGGGACATGGTCGGCCTTCGCGATGCGGCCTTACAAAGAAGGCGAGGCACGGCAATCCTTTCGCTAGCAAGACAGGCGGTACGCCAATGTCGCGACACGACAGATAGGTTCAACGCTTTGATAGTAGTAGATTGCGCTAGGCGCCTACCCGCGCCGGGGTGCATTTCGCAAAAGTGGCGTGCCCACCAGCCCACACCCCCCTTGACAAATCACTCGAAGGTAACTACACTTGCCCTGTGACTAGAACATTCGTTCCGAACAACAACCTGGATTTACTGTCACCGCCGGCGTGACAACCAGTGACAACAGTTGTCACTTGTCACATGTCACAATGCCCGTCCTGACCAACCGGGTGCCGGCAACCTCATTTTTGCGCGCGCTTTTCAGAATCTGCATAGCGTGCTTCAATAAGGGATAGGCAAACTCACACCTGCCGGCCGTTTGCCACAACCTTGCCAACACGAACCCGCGACACCGGCCTGATGCCGGGCCCCACGACGGACATTGCGGGGACATACACTCAACCCCGACGGGAGCTGCCCTGAACGCCCAATCTGTATGGGCGTCGAGAGCAGATCAAGAGATATCCAATGAGTAAGAATATGTATCAAACCATGGACCGTTTTCGCATCGAGCACATTCACTTTAGCCAGGTGCTGCAAGCCATCAAACAGTGGGCCAGCCAGCGCCCGGCGATTCACGACGGCATCAACTGTGCGGACATCCTGGCAGCGGACGACGTATGGACGGCGCTGCAAGCCTGTCGGTGGTCGGTTGATACCGAGAATGGCCGCGACATTACGTGCATCGAATTCCTCGGCGGCGAGGAAGCCAGCGACGAAGCGCTCTTCAATGCGATCGCCCGGTACGTGAAGGACGGCAGCTACATTCAGATGTTTGATGAGGCCTGCCACATATGGCGATGGCGCTTTGAGGACGGGCAACTGCTACGCCAGGATGGCGCTGTTATCATCGAGTAAGAAATCCTGCGCGATGCCGCCGGTCGCGGCCCGCAACACTTGGCCGTACGAGGAGGGACCCGGTGCAACCGCTTGAGCCAATCTGGATCGTCGACCTGCTGCCTGATGTTCACAATGAACTGCTCGCGCTGTTGCGCGGGTTACCCGTGGACGCCTGGGACCGGCCGACCGCTGCCATCCCATGGACGGTGCGGGATGTCGTCGCCCACCTGCTCGACACAGACATCCGGCGCCTGACCTTCCAGCGTGACGGTCTGCCGCCGCTGCGGCCGGAGACGCCGATCAACTCGTACCAGGACCTGGTCACGTTTATCAATCAACTCAATGCCGAGTGGGTGCGCGCGGCCAGGCGCATCAGCCCATCACTGCTGATCGATTTTCATGCAATCGTCGGGCCGCAGGTCCACCAGTTCTTCAAAAGCCTCGACCCATTTGCGCCTTCCCCGGGTGGAGTGGCCTGGGCAGGGGAGCAGCGTTCGCCGAACTGGTTCGATATTGCCCGCGAGTACACGGAGAAGTGGCATCATCAGCAACATATCCGTGACGCCGTTGGTGCGCCCGGTTTGACCAGCCGCCATTTCCTTCATCCCGCCCTGGACACGTTTCTGCGCGGGCTGCCATACACCTATCGCGATGTGCAGGCACCGGCGGGCACATTGTTGGCACTGGAGATCACGGGTAATGCCGGCGACGAATGGGCCCTGATGCGGCAGGAGGCCCGCTGGCAGTTGTATCACGGCCACGCCGATGACACCGCGGCACGCGTGCGGATGGACCAGGACACGGCCTGGCGGCTGTTCACGAAGGGCATCACCCCGGCACAGGCGCGTATGCGCGCGCAGATCGGCGGCGACGAAGCGTTGGGCGCACGTTTGCTCAACTTG
>JAMDDR010000054.1 GCA_023488685.1 Chloroflexota bacterium
CTTGGGTTCTGTCGTCATCGCTCAACTCCGAACTGGGCTGAGCTAGGTATACAACAGGTGCGCACTTTCGTTAGGGGCACCCTTTCGTCGTTCATATCCTGTTTGGTTCCGGCTCTGCCGGGTTAGGGATGCCAACAACAATTTCACCGAAGGTACGGATGGGTGGGACGGTACAACCTATGGCACTGATGGTGGAGCATATAAGTGGAACGGCTTGAAGGTGCGCGAACTACGGTACGACAGCCCTAACAACAGCTTTTACTTTTTAACGTATTACTACTACGATGGTCTGGGCCGGTTACTGCAGACGCGCGTGGAAGACGATAGCGGTGGGTATGCTCAAACGGTGACGTCGGTTGACTATGATGGGTTGGGCAACGAGATACGCAGATCTGTGCCGGCCACACAACAGGGGCTTGTCGGTGGCTACAATTCGTACCAAAGTCCGGACTGGAACACGCTCGAAAAGACGGTCACTGAGTATGATGCGCTTGGGCGTGTGATCACACTTACGAAACCCGATGGAACGATTGTTAGCACTGGCTACTTCGGTTCTGCCACCGTGGTTACGGATGCGTTGGGGCGGGTGAAGACTGCATGGTCCGATTTTCTTGGCCGGCTGACTGGCATGATTGAACCGCCCACTACTGGTGGCAGTAGCACCACGACCTATGAATATGATCCCGAGAATAACCTGACGCGGGTGACAGATGCGGAAGGCAATATCACACAGATCCAGTACGACAACTTCGCGCTGAAGTCACAGATGGATGACCCAGATATGGGTGTATGGCACTATGGCTATGATGCTCTCGGCCGCATCACCCGGCAGGACGATGCCAGGGGTACTCGGCTGTGTTTCTACTATGACGCGGTTGGACGAATCAAAGGCAAGCTATACCAAATGAATTCGATCGCTTGCCCAAGCGATCCAGGATATGCTGGCTACACACAACGTTATTACTACGATGAGGGTGGGGCAGCCGCCTACGCGCTTGGTAAACGGACGAGCATCGCCAACTCAGATGACACCACCGCTTGGACATATGACACGCGTGGGCGTGTGGTCACCGAAACCAAGAGCATTTCGGGGGCACCGATTCCGTTCGTGACCGCATACACCTATAACTACAATGGCTCACTGAATGAGGTGTTATACCCGGACAGGGAGCATATCTTCAGCTCTTACAATGGCGCGCGGCAACCCACTGCGATACAGGTGAAGCCCGTACCTTTAGGCGCCGGGTTGTATCAGACTTATGCGTCGGGAGTCACCTATACCTCACTCGGCCAGATGACACAGCTCAATATGGGTAGCGGTTTGACGACAACATATAGCTATGCTCCTGGCACTCACCTGCTGCAGCGCATCCAGGTAGGCAATAACCTGATGGATCTGCAGTACAACTATGATGCAGTGGGCAATGTTGTGGCCATCACCGACACGATTGGTGGGGATCTGAGCTTTAGCTATGACGCACTCGACCGGCTGACCGGTGTGAGCGGCACAGTGAGCGAAACCTATAGCTACAACGCGATTGGCAACTTCATCACTAAAGGCGGCGACATACATTGGTACAGTGACACGCACAAACATGCTGTGACGCATGTGAACGGCGAGCGCGTAGCGTGGTACGACGCCAACGGGAACATGGCCACACGCATGGAGAATGGTACGACCTATCTCCAGGAGTGGGATGCCGAGAACCGTCTCACCGTTGTGACCGATACCCTTACGGGACAGTCAGTGCGTTTTGCTTACGATGCGGACGGCAATCGCGTGAAGCGAATGGACGCAGGCGGGGTCGTGTTTTACGGCAGCGGCATCATCGAGTTGATGGTGCCAGCGACGACGACGCTGAATACGAGCGTGAACCTTCCGCGTCCGCTAAACTCTTTCCCCTGGCAAAGTTGGCCCCATGGCACACGAATGCGGACGTACTACTACTTGGGAGCGACCCGTGTGGCGATGCGGGACACCACAGCATTGTCGACCGAGGTGACGTTCCTGCACGGCGATCACCTGGGCAGTGCAAGCCTGGCGACAAGCATCACCGGAGCGAAGGTGGGCGAGTTGCGCTATATGCCATTTGGTGAAGAGCGCACAGGATTCCTCGGAGTTCCGACTGACCGCACGTACACGGGCCAACGGCGTGAAAGCTTTGGGTTAATGGACTATGGTGCTCGCTACTATAGCCCAAGGTTGGGCCAGTTCATCAGCGCGGATAACATCGTGCTGTCACCTAACGACCCACAAAATCTCAGCCGTTATAGCTATGTATATAACAACCCATTACGATATATTGATCCTACTGGCCACAACTGCAGAGATCCAGGGACAAGCGAAGACGAGTGCCGTACTTCTGGCGGTGGAGGAGCAGGAGTTGGGGGATATTGGGGAGGTGGAACAGGAAAGGTCTCTACATCTTCATCGGATAGTGAGGCAGGGGTATTTGAGAGGGTTGTTAGGTTTTTATGTCCAGCGTGCGCTGATGGCAACAATCTGTCTTCGCCAGATCAGGCGAAGAAGGTATTTGATGAAGTTCAACGGCCAGAAGGCAGTCCTTGGCTGCTGAAAGTTAATGAACGTGGTCTGGCCGTTGAAAAACTCTTGGGTGGGAATTTGCCGAGAAATTTTGAGACCATTGATCGTTTCAAGGATGGCGTTGCAACAAGCATTAAGAGCATTGACTTATTAGCTCCCTCTTATCAGAATTTAAACATTCTAAAAGCAACTGTCGAGGGACACATTAACAGTGTTCGTCTGTTTAAGGGTGCATCTGGTCGCGATGTAAAAATTACTTCTGACATGATCACTGCGCGTGTACTAAGCATCGGTATACCGCCCGGCGCAACACAAGAGCAAATCAAGACACTGATGGAGCTGCAACAATGGGCAGCCCCTCAGGGCGTTGACGTAATTATCACCATTGTTAAGTAGCTTCTGAAAAGGTGGCGAATGAATATACGGGTTGTGGGAGTCTACGTGTGGAGAGGATCAGCATATATCCCCTTCGAAGCCAAATCAAAGTCAGGCTTCTTTGTCGACAGAGAACCTGTCACCAAAGTGGAACTCCAGGCGAGTGAGTTGGCGACAGGTATACACAATGTCGCTACGGCAGAGTACCCTGTAATACCTGATCCGACACCGTCTGAGTTCGATATGAATAGCGACAGAATTCTCAATGCAATTGGTGTACAAAGCTGGGAACAATTGGCCAGGGAAGGAGCTTGTTACACAATTCAGTTTTCAGACAAAGGTATTCGGCTTGAAATGTCCAAACTGAATGAAGAAGGGCTGTGGACATACGATTCGGACAAGATGAAATTGTTGCCTGTTGATACCCCTATCGTCGAAATCGCATTACTCATTCTAACGGATGTTGCATTGCGCCCAAGTACGGTACGATTGTAGGAGGCTTTCCCTTACATACAAATAGAGGGGTCTGGTTAGTGGATGGGGGATTCCTTTCTTAAGAAGGCAAGCGTACCCGGGTGAATGCATTTGAGTACAATGTCTCACTATGGATTACACCGAAGTTGAACGCGACCGCCTCGCGAAATTGGAGCAGCTCAAGTCGGCAGGCATCGACCCTTTCCCTCCGCGCCCGGAATACCGGCCCATGCGCATCCTGGCGGCCGATGCCGTGCAGCGGATATTGGCGTGGCGGGACGCGCTCCCGGCACAGAGTGAAGAGGAACAAAGGCAGACATGGCACGCGGGCAAGCCAACTGCGATCGCGCTGATGGGCCGCCTGGTGGCCAAGCGCGTGATGGGCAAGGCCAGCTTCGCCCACCTCGAAGACGGCAGCGGGCGCATTCAGATCTACGCCCGTGTCGGCGAGGACTCGATTGACGCAGCGTCGTTCGAGCGCTTCAAGGACCTGGACCTGGGTGATTTCATCGAGGCGCACGGGCGCCTGTTCATCACCAAGACCGGCGAGCCGACTTTGCGTGTGGATACCTGGAACCTGCTCAGCAAGTCGATCAGCCCATTGCCGATCGCCAAGGAAGAGAAACTGCCCGATGGCACCGTCGTCCGGCACAGCGCGTTTTCCGATCCCGAACTGCGCTATCGCCAGCGCTATGCCGACCTGGCCGTAAATCCAGAGGTGCGCGAGATCTTCCGCACCCGCGCCAGGATTGTCAAACACGCGCGCGAATTCCTTGACAGCCAGGATTTCCTGGAGGTGGAAACACCGGTGCTGCAGCCGATCTACGGTGGGGCAGCCGCGCGGCCATTCGTCACACACCACAACCAGCTCGACCAGGATTTGTATTTGCGTATCTCGTTTGAACTGTACTTGAAACGTTTGTTGGTGGGCGGCTTCGAGCGTGTGTACGAGATCGGGCGTGATTTTCGCAACGAGGGCGTCAGCTTCAAGCACAACCCGGAGTTCACGCAGCTCGAGTTCTACATGGCCTACGCCGACTTCACCACCATCATGGATCTGACCGAGCAGATGGTCCAGTACGTGGCGCGCCAGGTGTTGCCCAACAGCACGGCGCACTTCCGCGGCAATGTCATCGATCTATCGCAGCCGTGGCGGCGCATCACGCTACGCGACGCGATCATCAAATACACCGGCCTGGACTATACGCTGTACCCGGACGCCGAGTTGCTGGCGGACGCTATGGAGTCCCGTGGTCTGACGGTGAGCGGCATCAAGACGCGCGGCAAGCTAATCGATGGTTTACTGGGCGATTATGTCGAGAAGAACCTGATCCAGCCGACGTTCCTGTATGACTACCCACGTGACGTCTCACCGCTGGCGAAAAGCAAGTTCGGTGATCCAAGGACGGTGGAACGGTTTGAGGGCTTCATCGGCGGGGTCGAACTGTGCAATGCCTTCACTGAGCTAAACGACCCGCTTGACCAGGAGCAACGCTTCATCGAGGAGGGCATTGGCGCCACCATGGGCGATGACGAAGCCAACCCGATGGACGAGGATTATCTGCGCGCGATGCGCTACGGCATGCCACCCAACGGCGGCTTTGGCATGGGCATCGACCGCCTCACGATGGTGTTTACGAACAACGACTCCATCCGCGAGGTGATTCTGTTCCCGCATTTGAGGAAGGAAGAGTAGAGAGTAGAGAGTGGAGATTGGAGATTGGAGATTGACTCCTACCAATCTCCTATCTCTAATCTCCAATCTCTCTTTCCTCTATTTCGCGTACTCAACTGCGCGCGTCTCGCGTACCACGGTTACTTTGATCTGCCCTGGGTATTCCATGGACTCTTCGATGCGTTTGGCAATGTCGCGGCTGAGTTGGATGCAAGCCAGGTCGTCCAACTGTTCGGGTCTGACGATGATGCGCACCTCGCGCCCGGCTTGGACCGCGTATGACTCAGCCACACCGGTGAACGAGCGCGCCGTATCCTCCAACTGGCGCACGCGCTTGACATAGGACTCCAGCGTCTCGCGGCGCGCGCCGGGGCGTGAGCCGCTGATGGCGTCTGCAATTTCGACGATGACGGCCTCAATGGTCTCCTGCGGAACGTCGTGATGGTGCGATTCGACGCAGTGCACGACTTTCGGGTTGATGTTATGGCGCTTAAGCAGCTCGACGCCGAGTTGCACGTGCGTGCCTTCGCTCTCACGGTCGAGCGCCTTGCCGATGTCGTGCAAAAACCCCCCGGCCTTGCACACCTTCACGTCCGCTTTCAACTCCGAAGCCAGCAAGCCGGCGATACGAGCGCTCTCCACTGCATGGAACAACTGGTTCTGGCCGTAGCTGGTGCGATACTTCAAGCGCCCCATCGTTTTGACGACCTCAGTGGGTAGGTTGGAGACACCAGCCTCGACGGTGGCGCGCTCTCCTTCATCCCACATAATGCGCTCGACTTCGCGCTTGGCGTCTTCGAGCGTTTTCTCGATGCGTTGCGGGTGAATGCGCCCATCGCGCACCAGCACTTCCAGGCTGCGCCTGGCGATCTCGCGCCGCACCGGGTCGAAACAAGAGATCGTTACCGCGTCGGGTGTGTCGTCCACGATCACATCCACGCCCGCAGCCTGCTCGAATGCCTGAATGTTGCGACCGTTGCGGCCGATAATGCGGCCTTTGACGTCCTCGTTCGGCAGTTCAACCGACGAGATCGTTTTCTCGGCTACGGTGTCTGTGGCGACGCGTTGCATCGTCTCCAGCACGATGGCGCGTGCGCGGTGATCGGCGGTTTCACGGACCTGCGCCTCCGTTTCGCGGATGACGCGCGCCATGTCGTTGCGGGTCTCTTCGCGGACAGCGCTCAACAACTCGCTGCGGGCCTCGTCGCGTGTCATGGCGGCGATCCGCTCCAGCGCGGCCACCCGGTCCTTCTGCAGCCGCTCGATCTCGGCTCCTTGCTTATCAAGTTGTGCCTGGCGCTGATTGGCGCGCTTCTCGCGCTGCTCCAGCTTGTCGCGCTGCTGCTCTAGTTCACCGCGCCTGCGCACCAGGCGTTCTTCCTCGCGCTGAATCTCCAGCCGGCGTTCCTTGATCTCGCGCTCGGCGGCTTCACGAAGTTTTAACAATTCGTCTTTATTCTGTACGAGCAGTTCGCGTGCCCTGGCCTGAGCTTCGGTCAGGGTGTGTTCGGCCTCGGCGCGCAGCACTGCTCCCTCGTCTTTCGACTGCTTACGGCCTACCCGGTAGGCCAGTACGCCTACGATGGCTGCAACAGCGAGACCCAGTACTGCTTCGATTAGAAAAATTATGATATTAAGATCCATATGTAAAAGTCGTTCCCTCGGCAGGTCGTAGCGGTCACACGTGAATCAGTTGTATGGGTGGGTGTTGGCGTTCACTGTCTTCTCATTCAGCGTTCGTCATTTCCGATCCCCCATCCGCATCCATCGACCTTTCGGTGTCCATTTCTTGTTCAATTTTTGCAATGACGTCTTGAATTGTGTCGAAGCCAAAGCCATGTCGCGCCAGGTACTCGGTTAATTTGCGCCGGCGTTCAGCCACTGGCTCGAGCGCTGCCACACGGGGCCAGCGTTTCAATGCCAGCCGATATGCTGCGTTGTCGTCCTGCACATCCTGCAAAGATGCCTGGATGGTGGTTTCGCTGACGCCTTTCTGGCGTAACTCCCAGGCGATCATGCGCTTGCTGCGCGGGCTGGCTTCCAGGCGGCTTTCCACCCAGGTTTTGCTGAACGATTCATCGTCCAACAGGCCCGCCTGCCGCAGGTTTATGACCACCTCGCCGATGGTCTCCGCGTCCACGCCCACGCGTTGCAGTCTGCGCTGGACTTCCTGTATGCCGCGCGGGCGGTAGGAGATCAACCCCAAAGCACGCTGTTTAGCCTTTTCCAGCGTGTCAGCTTCTTTCAAGGTGGCAATCTCGTCGTCAGAGAGGTGTTGGCCCACCTTCAGCCACAGCGCGTGAATCAACGCTAACCCGAATGCGAATTCGCCGTCGAGATAGATGTTGACGCGATCCTTTTTGCGCGCCTGGGCTTTTAACGCGGTAATCGTACCTGCCATTGCACACCCGAAAACGAAACACGGCTGTGACGGTTTTCGTCGTTTGAAGGCGAATCGTCACAGCCGTTTGAGAGGCCGCTTGTAGAAATGTTTGCGACGCCAAATCAGCGCCGGAATCTCGCCGTTGACCCACTGAGAGTTCAGTGGATCATCACGGATGTCATACCTGCCCGATTCGTGTCACCGATGGGTTTAGCCTGGGCATGCGCCCAACGAACTAAAGTCCTGCGCCGTACGCCCGCGCGCCTGGCACATTCCGCCGGCAACTCCAGCTTTAGCACCATCCAAGCCATCATCAGCACTCAAAGACGACTCCAGCCTTTGCCCCGGCGTTGAGGGGGTGTCCGTGCACACCTGCGCTGTGATTTCTCCTGTGGCTGCTTATGGTGCGTGTGTCAAAACGCCCTGCCTGCCGGCTCACAACATTTCATTTCTGCTTAACAATCGGTTTGACATACATCCGTGTTACTCTGACGAGGAACCCGGGATCGCCCCGAAAGTTGATGTCCTCAAATCTGCTGTAACGATACACCTTCACGCCAAACATCACACAATATTGACAATTTTAATTATTATAATCTGCTTTTCATCCGACCATTTACTTTGTGATGAAGAACGCCAATTCGCTGGCAAATTCGAAGCGCTCCACTTGCCAGTTGTGTCCGGAGATGAGTTCCATGAACCTGGCCTCGTAGTTGTTCAGCATGCCTTTCGAACGCCCGCCCAGGCTGCGTGCGGGGAATGAAACGAGTAGATGATCGGCATCAAGATGCTCTAACAGGTTCTTCCCAGCCGATTTATCCACTTGCTCCAGACAGGGAATCGCCTTCAATACCACAGCGAGTTGTACTCGCTGGGGAAGCGCGACGGGTTGCAGCACATTACTTGCCTGGGCATCACCATGTAACTGGCACAGGTTTATGAATTCGTGTAGGAAGGCCATCAAGTCCTCGTAGATGTCGAAGGCATAATACGTAGCGCCGGGCGCGAGGGGCATCCACGGGATCGCCAGTGGGTTGAAACCGCATGCCACATCGAGCACTGAGTGAACTGGCGCCAACCTGGCGAGCGTTTGCGCGTAAAACGAATCAAGGCTGGCGAGGCGCTCGCGAGTTGAGGCATGGTGGCTCATGATGCGGGCACAGACCGGACGCAGAGCGGACATGTCGCCAGGTTGCACCGCGCGCAGTTGTTGTAGCCACTCTGCGTAACGTGTAGTACTGTCGAGGTAAGCCCCGGCGACTTGATGCAGTTTGTTCTTCGTTGCTTTAACAGCCTCTTTCAAGTTGGCACGCCGGGCGAGTTCCTGTGCCCCCAGATTCCGCACGTAGTCCTCGCACACATACTTGTACTTGGAACTTGCGCGCACCGCAGTGACGAGATCATCTAACTGGTTCATGTTGGTAGCTGGTGGTTGGTAGCTGGTGGTTGGTAGCTGGTGGTTGGTAGCTGGTGGTTGGTGGCTGGTGACGGTCTCTCATCTTGCTCTCAGCTTGGCCATGAGTTGTGCCATAAAGCGCAAGTTGTGAAGGGTGGCTAGTCTGTAGAAAAGGTTATCGTTTATCTTGAAAAGATGATGAAGATAGCCCAGTGAATAGCGTGTACAACACAACCCATCGCACCATGGGCTGATCGGTCGCTTGTCCTTAATGTGCTTGTCGTCGTTGGCATAGACGTAAGTGAACCAATCGCCATCCAGTCGTAGTTGGTCCGGATCGCCGGCGAAGGCGTATAGCCGGCTGTGTCGCGCGTCACGCGTGGGCATGGCGCTGTCGAAGATCTCATACCCCATACGGGCACAGGTTACGATGCTGGGTGGATGGCCAACGCCGAGAGCGTGCATTGGGAAACGATCGGGCACCAGTTCGCGTGTGTAGGCAATGATATCGGTGAGCAAGTTGCCCTGGTTGTCGATAGGCCAGCCCCCATAACCGTAGCCATCGAACCCCATGTCGAGTAAGGCATCAGCACACAGCTTGCGCAACTCGCGCGAGCTGCCTCCCTGGATGACGGCGAACAACAGGGGGCGTTGCTGCTCATCCAACCCTTTGCGCGTAACCAGGCTGCTATATTCATCTTTGCAGCGGCGCGCCCAGGCGATGGTGCGCTGCACAGACTCCTGCTGAGTATCCAGTGGGTCGTCGGCATTGGTGCAATCATCCAGGCAGATGACGACGTCGGAACCGTAACTCATTTGCAATTGCACTGTCTTCTCTGGCGTGAGCTGCAGCTTTTTGTCCGATCCTTCAGGCCGGAAGATGATGCCCTGGTTGTTCAGGCTGCCATTCTTGGGGTTTTGCCGTATCAGGGAGTAAGCCTGGAAACCGCCCGAGTCCGTGATGATGGGATGAGGCCATCCAGACATGGCATGCAGGCCACCCAGTGCCTGCACGGTGGTTGATCCGGGTCGCTGCATCAGATGAAAGGTGTTCATCACCACGGCCTGTGTCCCGCAGCGTTCCAGGTCGGCGCTGTCCACCGCGCGTACGACGCCGAGCGTGGCATCGGGAAGAAACGCTGGCAGGGGCAATTGGCCATGCGGCAGGTTGAGAAGCTTGATATTAGACATCAGTTGTCAGTGAGTGGTTGGGTTGAGTCGTCGTTATTAAGGGATTTCCGCTTTCCCTCGGCGCCTGCGATCACGATGGTGTATTCACCCTTGGGTTCGCTGCCGCGCACGGTGTTCAGCAGTTCGGACAAGGTGCCGCGTTGAACCGATTCAAACATCTTTGTCAGGTCGTTCGCCAGCGCGCCCTGCCGATCGCCAAATATCTCGATGGCGTCGACGAAGAATTCCTCCAGACGGTAAGGACTTTCATAAAAGACCAGCGTATGGGGCGCATGCTGGTCCACTGCGAAGAAATGGCGCCGTTGCCCGGACTTTCGCGGTGGGAAGCCGCGAAACGTAAATGAATGAACAGGTAGACCTGATAACACGAGCGCCATGACAACGGCGCTGGGTCCAGGGATCATCGTGACGGGGATGCCGGCCTGAATTGCCTCGCGCACCAGCGTAAAGCCGGGGTCAGAGACGCCGGGCGTGCCGGCGTTGGTGACGAGCGCCACCGTCTGGCCCTGTTCCATCATCGACAGGATTCTGCGACCGGCGTGTTGTTCGTTGTGCTCGTGAAAAGAGACCTGTGGTTTCTGGATGTCGAAGTGTTTGAGTAACAGGCCGGTTTTGCGTGTATCTTCGCTGGCGACCACGTCGACCTTGCGCAGCGTCTCCAGCGCGCGCAGGGTAATATCGCCCAGATTGCCGATTGGCGTTGCGACTAAGTATAGAGTCATTGTTTTGCTTAGCTGGATTAAAATCTCTTCGCTATGTCCCTTTTTGGCATTATCGCGCCCATTCTACGCACACCCGAATTCCAGCATCTGGCTGGCGCCATCCGCGCGCGCTCACTCGATCCGGCGCGTGGACTCGGCATACCGCGCGCTGCGCGTGCTGTGCTCATTGCAGCACTCCAGCACGAATTGCGGCGGCCCATCGTATATGTGACCGCGTCGGTGGAAACATCTCGGTCGACGAGCGATGCCTTGCGCGCGCTGTTGCTCACTGGCGCGGACATGACCGCTGCCAACGGCGTCGCAACCATTCTCCGTTTCATTGAACCGAACACGGCATTTTACGATACCGTTGCGCCGGTGATGGACGTCATCCTCCAACGCAGTGTAGTGCTGGCGGCGTTGAGCTCAAACCTGGCAGGTTGGAAAGATCCGTCAGGGTTGGTTGCGCCTGTCGTCGTGACCAGTCCGCGTGCGTTGATGCATCCGTCGCCGCCACCGGCACAGTTTACGGCAGCGAACCGCGTGTTGCGTCGCGATCAGTCCATCGCGCTGGAGCCAACCATCGCTCAATGGGTCAGTGTCGGGTATGAGAGTGAGAGTGTGGTCGAGCGGATCGGTGCGTTTAGTCGCCGTGGCGGCATCATCGACGTGTGGTCGCCCGCGCTGGCGCTGCCGGCGCGCATCGAGCTGTTTGGCAACCAGATCGAGTCCATTCGGCTGTTCGACCCAGGAACCCAGCGCAGCGGCGAGATGATCGAACGATTGGTTGTCACGCCGCTGGAGAGTATTCCGGCGCCGCGAGGAGCGGAGGAGCAAGGGAGCAGGGGAGCAGGGGAGCAGGGGAGAGAGGGAGAGGGTGCGAGCCTGGTCGATTACCTCGGAGAGGGTGGGTTGCTCGTCATTGACGACGAAGAGGAATTACGCGACGCCTGGGCGATGCTGGTAAGCAAGGCGGAGCGTGAGCGTGAAACGATGATTCCTGCAGACGGCGACGGTGAGGTTCAAGACACCCGTGCCCGGTATGAGAGCGCTAATGGTGTGCCGTACATCACGTGGGAGCAATTCAGCACTGCCCGGCAGCGCCAGCCGAACGTAGTGGTACTCGGCCAGTCGGTCGATGTGCCGATGTTGTCACACCATCCTCTGGCAGGCCCATTTTCACCGGCGCCGCATTTCGCAGGGCAACTGTCGCCGCTGATGGACTATTTGCGGGCGAACACGGCTGCTGCGGCTGCAGGTCCGAACATCGACAGCGTCGTCGTTTCTCGCCAGGCAGCACGGTTGGCGGAATTGTGGTCGGAGCGTCACTCGGCCATCGTGGCACAGTCGTCCTTGGACGAGCCACCCCAGGGTGCACTCACCTTCGTTACCGGGGCGTTGCCGGAAGGATTCGTTTTCTCCAATCTCACCGTGATCACCGATGCCGAAATCTTCGGGCACGTGCGGCCTGAGCCGTGGACATCGGGGCGGGCGCGCAAGTCTGCCCCGGAGCGCGCCTTTGCAGACTGGCAGTCGGGCGATGTTGTGGTGCACGAGGACTATGGCATCGGCATCTTCCGTGGGTTGGCGCACCTGACGGTCAGCACAGGTACGGCGGCCGAGCCAGCGGAAGGCGAGCGTGAATACATCCTGTTGGAGTACGCCGACGCCGATCGTCTCTACGTACCTTTACATCAGCTTGATCGCATCTCGCGTTATGTCGGTAGCGACGACTCGCGTCCGACGCTCAACAAGCTTGGCACGGCGGAGTGGACCCAGACCAGGGTCAAGGCGCGCGGCGCGGCGGCGGAGGTCGCGCGCGAGATGTTGCAGTTGTATGCGTCACGCGAGCTGGCGAAGAGTATTCCCTTGGGCAAGGATACGCCATGGCAGGCTGAACTAGAGGCCAGTTTCCCATATGTCGAGACCGACGACCAGTTGCGCGCGATCCAGGAGGTGAAGCGCGACCTCGAACTCCCCAAGCCGATGGATCGTCTGATCTGCGGTGACGTCGGGTATGGGAAGACTGAGGTGGCATTGCGCGCCGCGTTCAAGGCGGTGCAGGAGGACATGCAGGTTGCAGTGCTGGTACCAACCACGGTGCTGGCGCAGCAGCACTGGCGCACCTTTGACAGGCGCCTGGCGCCATACCCCATCAAAATTGAGATGCTGTCTCGCTTCCGCACCCCAGCCGAAAAGCGCAAAGTGGTCGAAGGGTTACGCGACGGGAGCGTAGATATCGTGATCGGGACTCATGCGCTGCTTGCCGACAATGTGCAGTTCGCCAACCTGGGGCTGCTGATTATCGACGAGGAACAGCGCTTTGGCATAAAAGCCAAAGAGAAGCTGAAGCAATTGCGCACCGACGTACACATCATGACGCTCACGGCGACACCCATCCCGCGCACGCTCTACCTGGGTTTGAGCGGCATCCGCGACATCAGCCGGATCGAGACGCCCCCGGCCGAGCGCCTACCCATCATCAGCTATGTCGGACCGTTTGACGACATGGTCGTGAAGCAGGCGATCCAACGCGAGTTGGACCGCGAAGGGCAGGTGTTCTTCGTACACAATCGTGTCAATACGATCCACCTGCTGGAGCAGAAGCTGCGTCGCCTGGTGCCGGATGCGCGCATGAATGTGGCGCATGGCCAGATGGAAGAACGCCAGCTCGCCCGCATCATGAACGATTTCGCGGACGGAAACACTGACGTCCTGCTCAGCACCAATATCGTCGAGAGCGGTCTCGATATTCCCAATGCCAATACGATCATCGTGGATCGCGCCGATCACTTCGGTTTGGCCGACCTGTACCAGTTACGCGGGCGGGTGGGGCGTTCCACCACGCAAGCGTATGCATATTTTCTGTATGATCGTCGCACACACATGACGCCGGAAGCGCGCGAGCGGTTGGAAACGCTGCGTGAAGCGGCTGGTATTGGCGCAGGTTATATGATCGCGATGCGCGACCTGGAATTGCGCGGTGCCGGCGATATCCTCGGCCCGCGCCAGAGCGGCCAGGTGGCTGTTATCGGCCTTGATCTGTACACACGCCTGCTGGCGCGCGAGGTCGCCACCTTGCGCGCGTTGCGCGACGGTACGCCGCCGCCCGAGCCCGAGCCAAGCCCGGTCACCATCGATCTGCCGCTGACCATCGGGCTACCTCAGAACTATATCGGGGATCAGTCGCTGCGCCTGCAAATGTACCGGCGTGTCGCCAGTCTCGACACGGAGGAGAAGATCCGGCTGTTTGAGGAGGAGTTGGAAGATCGCTTCGGTAGGCTACCGCTTCCGGCACTGAACCTGACATACCAGGCGCGATTGAAATTGCACGCCACGCGGCTTGGCGCGCAGTCCATCCAGTCGGAGGGAAACCGATTCATCATCCGGGCTGACGCGATCGAGCACATCGATCGCATGGCACTGGTGCGCCTGCTGGGCGAAGATGCCATCATTGGGCGGCGGCAGGTTACGTTCCTGCGCAGTGGCCCACCGGAGATCTGGAAAACGCGACTGATGCAGGTGATGGAGAAATTGGCTGAAATGAGAGTGGTTGGTGATTAGGGCTCGGAGATTTAGGGCTTGGAGATTGACGTTGGGCTGTATATTTGCATGATCAGCTCCCACTTGGTGGCGTATTCTTACGATAAATGAGCGTAAAGCTCCGGGTGAAAACCCGGAGCTATCAGCGAACGGCTGAAAGTCCTTTAGGGCGGCCGCCGCGCTTGACACCCACGTCAGATGGGATACAGTGCGGTGTACATGCGGATGGTCAAGCAGTTCACCTACAAAATCTACCGCAAGCCGAAGAATAAGCACCTGGATCGGCTGGTGAACTTGCACGCCCGTCTCTATAACCACTGCATCGCCTTGCACAAGCGCTACTACCGGCTGACGGGCAAGCATCTCAACCAGTACGCGCTCATGCGCCACATCACCAAACTGAAGCAGCGCGCGGGCTTCGAGTGGATCGGGCTATTGGGATCGCAGTCGGTGCAGGACGTGGTGCAGCGCATCGAACGCGGCTATGCCCTGTTCTTCACAGAGACCAAGCGGGGCAACAAGCGCATCCGACCGCCGACCTTCCGAAAGGTGCGCCAGTATCGCTCTTTCACACTGAAGCAGGCCGGATGGAAACGGGTGGCCGACAACATCATTCGGATTGATGGCCGCACGTACAAGTTTGCGCTGTCGCGTCCGATCGAAGGCCAGATCAAGACAGTCACTGTCAAGCGTGATGCGGTGGGGGATTTCTGGCTGTGTTTCGCGTGCGAGGTGGAGACAACGCCCACCCTGGCCGCCACGGGTAACACCGGGGGCATGGACTTTGGGTTGAAGACCTTCCTCACGCTCGACACAGGTGCAACCATCCAGTCGCCCCAGTTCTTCAAGGCGAACCGCGCTGCCGTTGCACGCGCGAACCGCGCCCTGTCGCGCACGCAAGCAGGTTCCAAGAGTCGTTCCAAGGCACGCACGGCCTTGGCGCGTGTACATCGGACGGTTGTGCGCAAACGCGATGACTGGCAGTGGAAGACGGCTCGGCAACTGGCATCGACCTACGACGTGCTATGGATCGAGGACCTGAACCTGGATGGCATGAAGCGCCTGTGGGGGCGCAAGGTGTCTGACCTGGCGTTCCACGCCTTCACGCAGAAGCTGGACTATCTGATGGCCGCAAACGGGAAGCGGCTGTGCAAGCGGGACCCTTTCTTTGCCTCCAGCCAGACGCATTTCGCGTGCGGGTTCGTGAACCGTGCGCTAACCCTTGCGGATCGCGAGTGGATATGTCCGCAGTGCGGCGAGAGGGTCCAACGGGATGTCAACGCTGCGCTGATGATTAGACACGGCAGGGCCATGTCGTGGAGGGGAGTCACTGTTAGTCCGGCAGCCATGCTGGCGTGTGGCGTCGATCCTCAAGAATCCCCGTCGCTTTAGCGCGGGGAGTGGTCAAGTATAATCGCCGCAGATTGCTGTACGCGACGAGGAGACATTCACGAGATGGCTAACGTCAGTCCCGAACTATTAGAGATTCTACGCTGCCCGCATTGTGTATCCGGGCCCACACGCCAGCCTGGCGATGATCCCGGTCGCCTGACGCTGTATAAGGATTACTGGCTGGTACAACCGGAGTGCGGCCGCAAATACCCCATTAAGGATGGCATCCCCATCATGTTGATTGAAGAGGGTGAGAAGTGGATCAACACGAAGGTTGAGGACCTGCCCATCCCACCCCCAGAGAATTGACGATTTTAGATTTGGGATTTTGGATTGAGAGAGATCGAGAGTCTGGTGCGCGGCTAACCATCAACGATCGATCCAAAATCGCAGATCCAAAATCGCAAATCGAAAATGGGCATGCGTGTGCTCAAAGCACTCACGTTGCTGCTCGCGATCCTGGGTGTTGGCGCACTGATCCTGGCTTCTCATGCGACGGCGCGCTCGCTGACGGCGCTTACCGCGGTCAACCCGGCCATGAACTTCGCCTACGTGCGCGTGCACGGGACAGTAACTGCTTATCCCACACTTTCCGTAGAGGATGGTTATCTGACGTTCCACGTGCAGGACATCGAGGCCGGATCAGGCGTCGATTTGCGTATAACGGCGTACCGCGCGACGGTCCAGGCGCTATTGGCGCAAGGGCGAATCCCCATGCCCGGCGACATCGTCACGGTAGAGGGGACGTTGCGAGTGAGGGATGACGAACCATCGCTCGTGCTAAACACCCCCGAGGCGCTTGACATTACCGCGTCTGGGGAACAGTACATTGACCTGGAGGCGCTGGATGCCATGGCGCTGGGTGAACGCGCCTGTACGCGAGGCCAGGTGCGCCGGGTGCGCGACGCGAGTGAGACGCTGCGCATCGTCACGTTGCGCGA
>JAMDDR010000583.1 GCA_023488685.1 Chloroflexota bacterium
CGTATTGGAAGCCATGTCGGGCAATGATGATGTGAACAGTGTGCGCAGCCGGTCCCTGGTGGTGCGCTGTGGCAATGGGAAGACGGATAACTGCTTGCATGCGGCGCGCAGCACTGGATCGACTGCGCATGTGGCTGACTGATCGGTTGTGGCGTGTTCGTCAAAAGTGAGCAGCCAGACCTCGTGATGGCGCGCCAGGTTGGACAGAATGCCCCAGTTGCGCAAGGCGGTGCCCTGGCGCGGCGGGTAAGGGAGCTGCGGGGTCAACAGTAAAATGCGCATAAATGGGCCGTTGACCGTCTAACGTGCAACGGCCTGATATACCCTCCATGTATCTTGTGCTGTTCGTGCCCAGGAGAACTGCGCCACGCGCTCCAGGCCGCGCCGGCGATATTCGTCGTGCAATTCGTCGTCGGTCCACATGGCGCGCAGCAGCCATGCCAGTGTCGCCGGGTCGTGTGGGTCGTGCAGCATCGCTGCACCGCCGGTCACCTCGGGCAGCGCGCCGGTATTGCTGCAGATGACGGGGACGCCGCGCGCCATGGCTTCCAATACGGGCAGACCAAAGCCCTCTGACAGTGAAGGGAACACCAGCATGCGTGCGCTGCGATAGCAGGCGTCGAGCTGTTCGTCACTCAGACGGCCAGCGAAAGTGACGCGCTCTGCCACACCAAGCGCGCTGGCTACCTGTGCCGGCTCGTTGTCACCCCAGCCGCTTTCGCCGACGATGACGAGCCTGAAGTCCGCAGGTTGCTCCTGCAAAGCGCGCAGCAGCGCCACCAGGTTCTTGCGCGGCTCAAACGTGCCGACGAACAGGGCGTAGGGGAGTGCCGAGTGCTGAGTGCCGAGTGCCGAGTGCACAGTGCTCAGTGTTGGGTGCGGAGTGCTGACCGCTTCGCGTGATTCCTGGCCGCTTCGCGTGACTTCTGACTCCTGACTCCTGACTCCTGACTCCTGAGAGTCCGCCGCCTCGTGGATGACGCTGACTTTCGTGGCGGGGATGCCGGGCAACAGGCGCAGGATCTCGCCACGGGTGAACTGCGATACGGCGATGATGTGATCGGCGTGCAAGGCAGACCAGTGCACACGGCTGTAATAGCGTGTGCCGCCGGCGTGCATGACGTCGGGGTGTTCCAGGAAATACAGGTCATGAATGGTAATGACCTTGCGAAATCGGCCGCGTGCGGTGATGAAATCCGGGCTATGGAGAATGAAGTGCCGCCCGGTGCTCAAGAGTTCAACCGGCAACGTGAACTGTTCGAAACGGTGATGAGCCGGGGTGATCGTGCGGATGACATCCACCCCAACAGGCAGCCAGGCCGTGTCGGTGTCGCGGCGGTCCAGCAGGATGACGAGGCGCCCGGCCCCACTGGCTGGCACGACTTGCGCCAGCGCCGTCACCAGGCGACGGGTATATTGGGCGATGCCGGCCTTGCGGTAGTGCATCAGCCGGCCGTCAATCATGACGCGCAGGGTGTTGGCAGACATGGTAGTCATCTCTCAAAATTATAATGAAGCTATGATAAATATTGAATTGCCACTTATCCACAATCCACCTCGCTTATCCACAGAAAACAGCCCACTTGTCCACATTTTATGAGTGTTATGCAAAGCGACAGGTTTACTTAACATGATCTTAAATGGTTATTAACAATGCCTCTACCGAATTTATGGGATTAGTTCTGTATTGGAACCCTATATGTGGGGGTAACTGAGCCCGTGACCAATCCTCATCGGCGGGGAAAGTCTGTGAATAAGTTGTGGATAGCTTTGTACCCTCACTTCCTGGTGTGGCTGCGCAGGCTGGCACGCGTGACGCACACGGTTTATCACCAGGTGGTCCCAAAGGTGATCCTCGTGCTGTGTGTGCTGGTGGCGGTACCGTCTGACGGCGCACAAACCTATGACCGGGAGGCCGTGCTTGATCGCTTGCTGGCAGGGAAGCTATTCAACTTTGTGAACTGGGAATTCGACGCCGCGCTGGCGAAGGTTGGACACGAGCTGGTGCTCTCTCAGTTGGGTCTATCTGACACCGACGAAGTCGCGCTGGTACGTGCCTATATGCGCCGGGTATCCAACTTCCAACAATTGGAGGGTCAGATCAACCGGGTGTATGCGGACCCCGCCGTCAAAGATGCGGCGACGGCAACGGCCGAGCTACGCGCGCAACGCGACCAGCTACGGGCTGAGTTGAACGCGCGCCAGAACCTGGTTGAGGCCATTGTGCAGGAGCAGATCGAGAGTGTATTGCGCGACGAGGGCTTTGCCGTCGGCGGCCAGGTGATTCCGCCGCTGCGCTTTCGCTTCACCGAGTTGCCCGATGTGCTGATTATCTCGCGGCGCGACAAAATCGAGCGCATCGATCAGCGCGAGTTGACCACCGGCCTGACCGTCGATCAGTTCGATCAGATTGAGCGCGGGGTGGACAAACGGTTGGACGTCTCGTCGTTGGTGACACCCATTGGCGGGCTGGGCGCTTATCCGACCATGCTGCCTGAGACGTCGTCGTTGGTGTACACGATCGAAACGGCGGCACACGAGTGGACGCACAATTATCTGTTCTTCGCACCAGTGGGACTAAACTATGCCGACGACCCTACTTCACGCGTCATCAATGAGACGACCGCTGTGATCGTCGAAAATGAGATCGGCCGGCGCGTGTTGCAGCGGTACTACCCCGACCTCGTACGTGTCGAACCAACCCAGGACGACCAGGCCAAACCCACGCCTACAGCGCCCAAGAACGAGCCGCCACCGTTTGACTTTAACAAAGAGATGCGCGAGACGCGCCTGCGGGCGGATGAGCTCCTTGCGGCTGGCAAGATCGAGGAAGCTGAGGCATACATGGAAGCCCGCCGTGCAGTGTTCGTCAAGAACGGCTACTTCGTCCGCAAACTGAACCAGGCTTACTTTGCCTTCCACGGCGCCTACAACGCCACGCCGGGCGGGGCGCCGGCGGCGGGCAGGGACCCAATCGGCCCGGCAGTGCAGGCACTGCGCCAGCACAGCGCTTCGGTCGGCGATTTCCTGCGCAAGATCGCAACCGTGCGAACGTTGGAGGATGTGCAACGGCTGGCCGGGTCGTAGAGACGCAATATTTTGCGTCTCTACGGGGCGACCAGAAACCCGATTTCTCCGAGAAATCGGGATAGTGACAGGTGTCCCCTATGTCAAGAGGCCTGTGCAGAAGGAGTGGGTTTCAGGGGTTTCAGTTCCGGATGAAACTGAAAGGCCATC
>JAMDDR010000486.1 GCA_023488685.1 Chloroflexota bacterium
TGGGCCGCAACACGATGCCAGGCGCTTGGGTAAATGCCAGTAGCGCACCAATCTCGGCTATGTGGCTACTGGCCGGGTGTGACGCGGTTTTCGGCCGATGCCGGCGTACGCCTTTTACCCACAAATCCGCGTGAAACGAACATGTCTGTCACTTCAGCCCTCCTGGAACACTGATTAGTCCTGGCACCAGGCGTTTCGTTACATTAAAAACTGCTATCTTGGTTTGCAGGATTAGTTCGCCTGTTTAACGCATTTGCCCCACGCGTAAGAATTGACTTCGCAATCCTTCCTCGTCAATCTTTTCGGCGAGTGATCGCACGGTCGCGGCGACCCCCTCGGTCACGCCGGCGCGCAGGAAAGCCTCGACTAACACCGCCCCCTATCATTTTAGGAATTTTTGAGCAATTTTATAGATATTTTTTACGAGTTTCATGAAGGATTAGGGCCTCTCCATACGATATATAGATCAAAGGACGCTGTACGGATCCGGGGGGAAGACGTAGAGGTGTCCATCACGAGGGCGGAAATGCGGTCTGGGGGGAGCGCATTTCTGCCCTCGTGTTGTACTTGGTGTTTGCGGCGCTGGTCCGCCGCCCACAACCCAGCACGTCTTCTCACGCATCAGTATGACTCTTCGCCGTGGAGAGCGCGATAATAGGACCAGGCGCAGCAATCGTTGCGCAGGGTTCGATCCGCCGGATGACCCTTCACAACGGTGTTCAGCAGCTTCGTAGCGTTCCCACGCTACGAACACGTGCGAGGAGATAGCGGTACATGAGTGACACTGCTGTCATTATCCTGGATTGGCTGCTCTATGTGGTGATCCTGCCATCAGCACTGGCCACCCTGGGCGCTTTTCCAGCCTGGCTCAAGCGCCGGGTCACCCTTGGCAACCTGATTGGCTCGGCGATCGTCATCGCGGTCATCTTCGTGTTGATCTGGCAGCAATACGGCGCATACGTACAGGCACAGGCAACATGCACACAATCAGGCATTGGCTGTGTGTCCGATGCAGAATCACTGTATATGCCATATCTGTACATGGTGTTGCTCGGCTGGGTGGATGTTTTCCTGCTGCTATTCATCAGCGGCATGGTAGAGGATCATCTCAAGCGCAGGCGGCTCGACAGAAGCCAGTTGTGATGCTAAAGCGGTCGTCCATCATACGCCGGCGCAATGCCATACTGGCCCTGGCGTTGCTCGCATCCGTGTTGTATATAGGGCTGGTGGCTGGCGCGTGGCACGAAGAGCGTATTCAGGCAGCCCAGGACGATCTGCGCATTGCCACCAGCGGCTATTTCATCCGGCGCGGGACAACAACCGTGGAACTCACCGGTACAGGCGTTGCTGCAGGAGCGAAAGGCACCTTATATTTCGGCGGCCGGGGCATGCTGGGTCTGTTGCGGCTGCAAGACATGCCCGTGCTGCCTGCATCGAAAGTCTATCAACTGTGGTGCATCGACAACACGGGCAAGCGCGATGCCGGCACCCTCTTCCGGGTTTCCGTCGACAACGCAGAAAACACCACCATTGGCGTCACCGCACCACGCCAGTTGTACCTGTACGTCCGCTTCATCATCACCGTCGAGCCGGATGGCGGCAGTCGCGCGCCGTCGAATATGGTCGTCATGACAAACTGATGGTGCGGGTCATACCTCCCCGGCAGGGACAATAGCCACCCGCGTCCTGCGCCCTTTGACTGCATCATAGCCGTCGCGGGACCCGATCACCGGAATACCCAACTCCGCCAGCCGCTCCAGCAAGTGGCGGGTCGGGTGACACCCGGCCAGGATGCCACGTTCTGGATCGCTGGCGCCCTCACCGTAAAGCGCGATCAGCAACCACCCGCCGGGCGTCAGGTAGTGCGTGCGCAGGCGTTCGACGTACTCGCGCTCGTATTCGGCCGGCACATACACCAGTTCGGTGCGCACGAAATCAAACCGTTGCGGCGGTGTCCAGTGCAGGGCATTCCCGACGAAGAAGTGCTCTGTGTATTCCGGCAGGCGTTTCTGGGCGAGCTCAATCATGCGCGCCGAAAGATCCAGGCCATAAGGCACTACCTTGATGCCACGCTCCGCCGTCCACGCCAGACAGCATTCCAACAGATAACCATTGGCACAGCCGATATCGAGAAACGACCCCGCGCGGTCAATACAATCGGCGACCGGCTTGCGCAGTGCTGTCCACCGATCGGCGGGACCCGACATCCCGGATTGCTTCCACGGTTCGTCGTGCGCCAGGTAGGCCGGCTCCAACCAGGCATTCAGGCGGGTGTACCAGTCTTCGAGTTCGTTTGGCGTCATCATACAGATTTCATTACATTTCGTCCCCATTCCAGACCTATTCCAGGCCTATTCCAGGCGCGGTGGGCCTTGTCTGAGGCGCGTCACGAGCTCGTCGCTCGGCACATCCCACATCGATTCCAGCCACCACGTCGCACCGGCCTCGATCCAAGGCCGTAACTTGTCCTTGGTCAGGGCACGCTCCAGGCCGAGCGCTTTCCCCTCCACGGCGATGTCGAACGGGGTGGTCAAGGTGCGGTTGGCATCCACATAGGCTTTCATTTGACGCACGTCCTCAGGCTGCAACTCGACGAACTGGCCGGCAGGATTCATCTTAGCAGGGATCACCCCGTCACAGCGCAGGACACGCTGCATGGATTTCATGCGCGGCCACACACCCACTACCCAGAGTGGTATACGCGGCTGTTGCACCGGCGGTGGCGGGTAATGCGCTGCGTCTACCGCCGTCAATTTGAGATGGTAATGCCTGCCATCGTAATCGAACGGTTTCCCTCGGTATAGCAGAGTGAGGATGTCGATCTCCTCATCCAGCATCTCGGCGCGCACCTTGGTGTCCGTGACTTCATCGGGGAATGCCTGATAACCCATCCAGACAGCACCCAGCCCCATCGACAGGATCACCCGCCCATTCGAAAGATTATCCAGGGTGGCGGTCTGGCTGGCCACCTTGCGCGGGTTCATACTTGGCAGCGGGGAGAGCATGGTGCCCAGGCGGATGCGTCCGGCGCACATGGCGGCTGCGGTCAGCAACACCCAGGCATCCATATGCCACAACGCCTCTCCGACGAAAAACCCATCCCAACCGGCTCGCTCAGCCTCGCAGGCTAGACCGGCAACGCTACGCGCATCGCGTACGCTAAACGGCAAGGTAAATCCGAACTTCAATGCAGTCATATCTTTCTCTCGGTGTTCGTGACGCTTCCATCTCGATTG
>JAMDDR010000305.1 GCA_023488685.1 Chloroflexota bacterium
CAGACCAGGCTGGCGTCTGTCGCCGGCCCGCTGTACTGCTGGGTCACTTCGACGGCAGGCGTTGCGGCGTCCAGCCGGTACAGGAGTGTCAGCTCGGTGCCGTCCTCCAGTACGTGAGCCTGGCGCAGTCGCCAGATGACCGGGCCTGCATCGATCACCTCGCAGCGCAAGGCCTTGCAGTGCGCCGTGCCTTGCCAGCTCCCCTGGCCAAACCAGATGCCGTCCGGACCGCACACTGCCCGAATCGGTCCCGGCCATTGGCTGATCGGTTCGGACGGGTCAGGGCGCGCCCAGTCACTTGCCCACGCCAGGCGCAGACCGAAATTGGGCCCGCGCCACTCCGCGGCGTCCGGGCCAATCTTAAAAGTCACGGCGGTGTCGGGCGCAGCATCGCCGTGGACCAGGCGATACTCGCGCGTCTCGTACGGCTTGAGCGACGCGACGTACCAGAGCGTGGCTCGATCGCCCTGCTGGATCACCTGGGCGACCGTCGTGTGCCCGGTCTGGTCGACCACACACAACGGCTTCGCCGGCGGTTGGCCCTGCTGCCCGCCGGGCTCATGCAGGTCGATGTGGACGGCTTGCGGCGGCCACGCCAGGCCGAAGTGCTCGACGACACGCCAGTGTGCCGGCGCGCCGTCCGAATGCGCTATCTCACTTCCCATTTCCATGCGTCTCCAACAATAGCGGCGGATGGCCTCCAGGGGTTGCGGCAACGTTACATGTATACGTAACGGCCGTAGAGCCGCCGATGTGCTGAAAGTCCTCTTCAGAGGGTCTGCCTGATCGCGCCCGGTACGACACGCGCCGGTGGAGCGACGCGCCCACACCCGCGAGATGGCACGGGCGCGATCGGGCCGGCACTCAGGCCAGCCCCTACGTCATAGGCATCGTCATAGGCGTACATCAAGACGCGCCCATGTGGTTGGGCGAGCCACCCCTCTATCGGCGGGAACCTCCCGCAGGTTCCGAACCTGCGGGAGGTTCCCGCCGCGCCTTAAACGGGCCGTCTACTGGTCCAACTCGGCTTTGCGCTCTGCCAGGACCTTTTCAAGCGCCTCTTTCCAGGCCGGCAGGAGTTGCGTCTGTGCCAGATCGCGCTCCATCCCCTTGACTACGCTCTCATTGGCCTGCTTGGCATAGGCGGCGAAGTCAAACTGGTCGAAGGGCAGTTTGCCATCCTGGACCTGGCCCCACTTCTGCCCGAAGTCCCATCCCTCCGTGTAGCGGCTGACGTCGAACGGTGTCGCTTTCCAGTGCCACGGGTCGGGACCGATCTTTGGCAGGCTGTATGCCATCGCTTCGCGATAACCGGCCGCCTTGAGGAACGGGTACTGTTCCTCCCAGTAGCCGGTGTAGTCCACGTCGTTCAGCCACATGCTGGGATACCAGACAAAGCCGGCCGTGGCCAGGAACTTGAGCGCTTCGACGGCCGCCGTCGGGTCTTTGCTCTTGCTGCTGACACATGCACCGCCCTGGTAGCGGGCCAGCACCAGCTCCTTGTCCGCAGGGCGCGGGTAGCCCACGATCGTCCAGTTGCCTTCGCCCAACGCATCGTTGGCGCGCCGGAACAGATCGTAGTCGATGCCCTCGACATACATCGCCAGTTTGCCGGCCAGGAACACCTCACGTGCGCCTTTGCCCTGCGCGCCGAACCAGGCCGGTGGCGGCTGGATGCGGTAGGTGTTGTACAGATCCGACCACCACTTCCACGCTGCGACGAACGCCGGGTCGTCGATCTGCAGCTTGGTGCCGGTCTCGTCGGCCCGGTTGGCGCCGTTGGAGAACGGCAGGATGTCGTCGGAGAACCAGCCGATGTGGATGCCCCAGGTGTCGGTCTTCTGCGGGTCGAAGTCAGCATCCAGCGGCGTCTTGCCGTTCGAGTCCTTGGTCACCTTCTGCCCGATCTTGACCACGTCATCCCAGGTCCAATCCACGGCAGGCACATCAGCGCCGGCCTCCTTGAGCAGTTTGGTGTTGACCAATACCACTGGGAACCAGCCACCGATCTGCAAGCTATACAGCTTGCCGTCGAGCCCGGTGAAGCCATCGACGAAGCCCTTGGGGAAACGACCCAGGAAGGCGTCGTCGACATAGTCGTTGATGGGCATGAATGTGCCGTCGGCTGCGCGGATCCCCGGCGTGTCGCAGTAGTACAGGTCGGGCGGATTCCCGGCGGCCAGCAGCGCGTTGAACTTGGCGTCGTCGCCCAATTCAATGTGCAGGTCGATATTGGTGGCTTGTTTGAGCCATGTGGCGTCCTCGCGCAACGCGCGCAACTGATCCGGGCTCATGCCGGCCATATAGGTCACCGTCGTGCCGTCGGCGAAGCGCTGGCCGGTGAAGGTGTAGCCACGATAGACGGCCGGGCCGGCTGTGGGTGTGACGACCTTCTCGACCACCACAGTTTCTTTCACCGTGACGGCAGCCTGCGGTGGTGCGCACGCGCTCACCACCAGAAGCGTGATTAACGCCAGCCCCAGCACCGAGAACGCGGCCGGCTTAGGTAGATTGCGTACCATAGCGAACTCTCCCTCCTCATGCCGTATCGAGGCATTGCCTCGATCGCCAAATCACTGCCACGAACATGGGTCACGTCACGCCGTTCCAGATTTACGACTGAACGATGGTTATGAACGATGGTTATGAGACTCGCTTCGGTTGCACCTCCTTTATTTGCCGGCTGTCCCTGTTGCGCGCTCACGCTTTGATGCCGGTGAGGGTGATGCCCTGGATGAAGTAACGTTGCGCCACGAAGAAGAGCACGATGTTGGGAAGCATCGCCAGCGTGGATATCGCCATCATGTAGTGCCAGTTGGTGGTGCCTTGCGACGCGCCGGCGATCTGGTCGGCGCGATAGTAGGCCAGGCCCAGGGCCAGCGTGTACAGTTCCTCCTTCAGGTACAACAACGGACCGAAGAAATCGTTCCAGGCGCCCATGAAGCTGAAGATGGCGATCGTGGCGATCACAGGCTGCACCTGCGGAAGCAGGATTTTCCAGAAGATGCGGAACGATGATGCGCCGTCGATGCGGGCCGACTCGTCCAGTTCTATCGGGAGGGTCATCATGAACTGGCGCATCAGGAAGATGTTGAAGGCTGCGCCGAAGAAAGCCGGCACCAACAGCGGCAGAAACGTATGAATCCAGCCGATCCGGGAGAAGAGCAGATAGACCGGGATGAACGTCACCGTGCCCGGAATCATCATGGTGGCGAGCAACACGAAGAACCACATGTCGCGGCCAGGAAAACGAAAGCGGGAAAACCCGTACCCCACGAGTGCCGCCGACAGCGCCGACCCAATCATGGTCACCAGGGCGACAAAGAGAGAGTTGCGCACGTATAGAAAGAAGGGCAGCGTTTCCAACGCTTCCGCATAGTTCTGCCACTGGATCGGGTTGGGGATCCATTGTATTTCGAGCGCCCATACGTCGTCCAGGCGCTTGAACGATGTCGAAACCATCCACGCCAGCGGCGCCAGGAACAGCAGGCTGCCAACCAGCAACAGCACGTACACCCACGTCTTGTGCGCCATGCCCTGCAGCCGCTGCGACTGCCACCAGGCATTGGCAGTGCGTTGCTCTCCACCGATTGAAGTCACAATATGCCTCCTAAGCGATTGCCGCCAGTTATTGCCGCCCGCGCAACTGGCCCTCGTAGTACACCCAGCGCTTGGCCAGTTGGAAGTTGATGATGGTGAGCGCCATGATGATGGCGGCTAAAAACCATGCCAGTGCCGAGGCATAGCCCATACGGAAGAACCCAAATGCCTGCCGGTACAGGTACAGCATAAAGACCAGCAATGAGTCGTCGGGACCGCCAGCGCGAGAGACGCCCCCGCCCCACGATGCGCCCATGGTGATGGCGGCGATGCTGACGAAGACCTGCAACGACCCGATGACGCTCGTGATCAGGTTGAAGAAGATCGTCGGCGATAACATGGGCAGTGTGACGTGGCGGAACTGAGCCCACTCGCCGGCGCCATCGAGTTTCGCCGCTTCGTACAGGTGCTGTGGAATCCCTTTCAGACCCGCGAGATAAATCACCATGCTGCCACCCACGCCCCACAAACCCATCAGGATCACCGCCGGTTTTGCCCACTCCGGTTCGGTCAGCCAGCCGGGCCCGTCAATGCCCACCAGCGCCAGTGCCCGGTTCAGCAAGCCATAGCGAGGGTTCAGAATCCACGACCACAACACAGCCACTGCAACACTGCTGAGGACCGACGGCAGGAACCAGATGGTGCGGAAGATGCTGATGCCGCGCACGCCCTGGTTCATCAACATCGCGATGCCCAGTGCCAGGACCATACTGAGGGGCACGCCCAACACGGCCAGATAGATCGTGTTGTACAGGCTCTTGTACATGGTTGGGTCCTGGAACAACTCGGTGTAGTTGTCGAGGCCAATCCAGATGGGTGGCGCCGAGATTTGCCAGGCGGTAAAGCTTAGCGCGAACGACAGCACGATTGGCCCGAGCGTGAAGGCCAGCAGCCCCACCAGCCAAGGTGAGATGAACAGGTACCCCTCCAGGGCCTCGCGCAACTGCAACCTGGTCAGGCGCGGACGGCGAAACCGTTGCGCCGGTTTCGTCTGTAGTTGTGTCTGAACGGCCATCAATCCTCCTGCGTCGAGCTATAATTGCCACTGGTGCCCTTCACAACGATCATAGCGAGACGGTCTCGCAATATGAGCCATTTTGTGCCATGAATGTGCCAGGCTCTCCCCACAATCCAATGCCAGCCGACCAACACAGCCGCACGGCCTTCACCCGGCAGGTGCATGGCGTGCTGTCTCATCTCTACGACAATGCGTTCCTGGAGAGCCATCCCCTGGCCACGCTGATTGGGACGGGCACGGAACACCTGACCCGCGCCCAGCAGTTGCGCCGCGCGTTGCTGGCCTGTATCGAGTCGTTGCGGCCGGCGCTGCGCGACGAGCCATCCCCCGCCGATAGCACCCGCGCCTATGCCATCTTCAGCTATCGTTACGTGGATGGACTCGCGATTGAGGATATTTGTGAGCGGCTGGCGTTGAGCCGGCGCCAGTTCTACCGCGAACACGAGAAAGGCATGCGGGCAGTGGCAACGCTGCTATGGGACAAGTTTCAGCCGGCCCGACAGGGCGCCGGCACGCCTGCGGCGCTATCGGGCGCCGCGATCTCGAATGGCGTGGACACGCCAGATTTCCGCCAGGCGCTTGCAGCAGAGGAGGTTGCGCGGCTGCGGCAGGCCCAACAATTGCAGCGCATCCGTGTGCGACACGTGATCGACGAGACCCTCGCGCTGCTCGAACCAGTGCTGCAACAGAGCGGCAGACGCGTCGAGGTGGCGCCGGGTGCCGATCCAATCGTATTGGCCGATCGCGTCATGCTGCGCCAGGCGCTCCTGAACGTGCTGAATCAGTTGTTCCGCCAGGCACTGGGCGATCTGCGCGTGAGCCTGACCCAGGCGGGTGGCGGCACACGTGTGGTGATCGACGAGTCGTTCGGCGACGTCGCTTTGGACATGAGCGCGGCCGATTTCGGGATTGCGCGCGCGCTCATCGCCGAGCAGGGAGGAGAACTGGTCGTCGCATCGGAGGAAGGCCGGCCGTACGTGGCGCTCACCCTGCCGGCCAGCTACCAGCCAGCCATGCTGGTGATCGACGATAACGCCGATCTCGTGGCGTTATTCCAGCGCTACCTGGGGGGGCATGCCGTGACGGTGATCGGGGCGACGACGGGCGATGAAGCCCTGCGACTGGCGCGCGAGATGATGCCGCGCGCCATCACGCTCGACGTGATGATGCCCAGGCAGGATGGTTGGGACATCCTGCAAAAGCTGAAGAAGATGCCCGAGACGAGCGATATCCCCGTCATCGTGTGTTCGGTGCTGCACGAATCACAGTTGGCGATATCGATGGGCGCGAGCGGCTATATCACCAAGCCGGTCAACCAGGCCGAGTTCCTGGCAGTGGTGGGTCGATGGCTGCCAGCGATGGGCTCGACTGAGTGAGCGCCGACAATGCCGCGCCGACCAGTTGCACCATCTCGGTCGCGGTGAAACCAGCCGCGCGTTTGATGCGCACCTCGCCGCGGATGTGGGCCGACTCCTGCTCCAGCGACCTGGCCGAGATGATGATCACCGGCGTTCCCGCCAGATCCGGCTCCGCGGCCCGCGCGCGCAGCAGATCGTAACCGCTGAACCCTGGCATCAGCAGGTCCAGCAGGATGAGGTCCGGGCGCCTGGTGCGCGCAATCTCAAGCGCCTTCTCACCGTTGAACACCTCAAATACCTGGCAGGATGGGAGTTCGGTTCGCAGTATCCTGGATAGCAACCGTACCACGTCCGGGTCATCGTCGACGATCAGCACGCTCTTTGGTGGCGCCGCCAATTGAGCCACGGCGCGCAGCAGTTGGTCACGCGTGACCGGCTTGGCCAGGAAATCCGTCACGCCGAGCGCGCCGCCCAATCGCCACAGGCTCGGCAACGGGCATTCGATCGACGTGACGTGGGCGGGCAGATTGCCGGCCGGCGCTTCGTTGCAATCGGCCTCCGTGGCATCGTGGATCAAAGCCACTGCATCGGACTCGCGCACCATGCGATCCGCCGCTGCCGCGTCGCTCACCTGGATGAACTGATAGCCATCCACGTAGCGCTCGAACAAGGATTGCAAGCGTGCATCCTTGTGGCATACCACCGCGGTGCGACGATCCGGTGTGTCGTGTGTTGTGGGCGAGCGCACCAGCGCCGGCGGCGGCACGTCACGGTCGCCGTCGGGCAGTGGAATGGCGAACCCCACCGTCGTGCCGTGTCCCTCTTCACTGTGGATCCACATCCGTCCGCCGTGTAGTTCCACGAACTTGTGGCTGATGGCCAGTCCCAGGCCGCTGCCTTCGCGGGCGTGATCCGATCCCATCTGCCCGAACGCCTCGAACGCCATCGACAGGTTCTCGCGGGGGATGCCCGGACCGCTGTCCTGGACCTCCACGATGGCGTCGCGATCGACGACGTGTGCTTGCACGCGAATCCAACCCGCGGTGGTGAAACGAGTGGCGTTGGTCAACAGGTTGAGCAGCACCTGGCGGATGCGGGTGCGGTCGAGCCGGAGCAACGGCAGTGCGTCCGCAATCTCCACCATCAGGCGCAACTGGCGCGCTTCCGCCCAGCCGCGCACGATGTCGGCTGCCTCGCGCACGATCTGTGCCAGGTCCGCCGGCTCGCGGTGCATGGGCATGCGTCCGGCCTCGATCTGGGACAGATCGAGCACGTCGTTGATGAGGTCAGAGAGGTGTTTCGCGCTGCGGTAGATCGCCATCATGTCGCCACGGTATGGGCTGGGCAACCCCACGCCGCCATAGCTCTCCGGCGCCATGACCATCATCTCGCTGAAGCCAATGATGAGGTTCAACGGCGTGCGCAGTTCGTGGCTGACGTTGGCGACGAAGTCCGCCTTGAAGCGATAGGCTTTTTCCGCGGCCTCACGAGCAAACATGAGTGCTTCGGTCGTGCGTTCCAACCGGACGTAGGCTTCATCCAGGCTTTTTAGCGCGAGCTGTGCTTGAGCGCGGCTATCCTGTGCCTCCTGGGCGTTGCGCTGCGCTTCGCGTGTCATATTCAACGTCCAGGCCAGCGCAGTCAGCAGCCGGCGGGAGCCCAGCCACGCCGTGAAGGCTGTCAGCCAGAGCATGGCTATCTGTGCCGTCAGCATGGGCCACGCGAGCCCAAGCGCGCGAGTGCCGATGACGAGGATCAGCGCAGTGCAGCCTAGCGCGGCGTACCAGGTCGCCCGGTCCCCCATCAGCAGGGCGACGATCAGGACAACCAGGCTGTACAGGTACAACAACCCTGCCGCCCCCAGCGCCGTGGTGAAGATGGTGATCGCCGCCGTCAGCCCGGCGACATACACGGCAATCGCGGCCCACAGGCGGACCGGCGCGAGCCAATGGCTGATCCCAATCGTGACCAGCACAAGCGCAAGCGCGACCCAGGCGTGGGTGCTGTGGCGCTCTGCAGTGAGCATGACGCCGGCCGTCCACAGCCATGCCAGGATGGCCGTGACAGGCCACAGGGTCTGTAGAGATTCGGTCACCAGGTCGCTGGTGACATTCGACGGGCGGACCCCGTGTATCATTGCACCTCCCAGGGTAGGACCCATTAGATACGAATTAAGACACCACCGCATAGCAACGGCTAAACGAGGGCATCTTTGTTAATGGCACTTACAATTTGTTGAATATTATGGGTGTGAACAAGGCCAGTCAAGGGAACAAAGTGCCTGTTATGGCGCTCAATGGCAGGTGGGGAAGTTGCCTGACGAAGTGCTCACACATTTACCATGTTTGTGCCATTATCAGGGTGGAGTTAGCGTTGTCATGGAACAATCATCGAGTCGTTATTGGCGGTTCGTTGCCGCCTTTATTCTCGTAGCCAGCATCGTAGGTTGTTCGAGGATGGCGACACCAGCGGCGCCCATCATCTTGCCGACTTCGGCGGTCTCGGCAGGCGTGCGCGCTACGCCGCAACCATCCACGAGCCAGGCCCCAGCCGACACGCCGCGCGGTCAAGTCGCTTACATTGGCGAGGATGGCCGCCTGCAGACGCTCGACCTCACCACGGGCCAGTCGGAGCGGCTGGCTGGGGACGAGCGCGTCTGGTCGTTGGCGTGGTCGCCGGACGGCACTCGCATCGCCTGCGTTCGCGAGGCCAGCTTGAGCAAGGACCGGGAACTCGTGCTGCTGGATGTCCTGTCGCAGACGCAAACGGTTCTCCCGGAGGCGCGCTCGCCGTTCCTGGCGTCCGCTACATGGTCGCCGGACGGGCGCTTCATCGTGGCAGACATCGGCTGCTGTGCAGTGGGCAGGGAACTGGTGTTGTACAACGTCGCCGACGGGAGTGTCTGGAGTGTCTACCGGAAGATCGGCATTTCGTTAGGATATGCGTGGTCTCCAGACGGGTCGCGGCTGGCCTACGGGGTCGGCGTGCCTCTGGAAACACCCATTGCCGTTGAGCCGGGGGACTCCAGCAGCGTCGTCGTGTACGATTTGAGTACCGGCACCATAGACACGGTCTTAAGAGGCACGCGGCAGGCAATATACAGCCCGGAGTGTTGGTCGTCGGACGGGGTGCTGGCATACCACAAGCTGGCCTACGACGAGGTGACGCAAACTACGCAACACAGCCGCTGGCGGATGGTGGTGGGCAGCGGAGACAAGTCGGTGGAACTCGTGCCCGATGAGACACCCGTCTGCAAAGATGACGCGATGCTCAGCCTGCTGCCAGCCGACCTGCGGGCCAAGGCAGGCATCACCTCGCGTTCGCCGGACGGGCAGTGGGCTGTGTTCGCTATGAGCGACGAGGTCCACCCCGGCGTCCACTACGGCATCTACCTGCTGCACGTCGCGTCGCGTACCGTCCGTCGTCTGGCCGACGGGACGGCGCCAGCCTGGCGACCGGGGTAGTGTGACGTCAGCGGAAGTGCGCTCACCTGCGCTGACCGGTTAAGCTGCCGGAGGGGATTCGTTCTCTCTCAAGAAGCCGAACGCAGCCGCGTCTTCCTTCAGTTCCTTCAACACGCGCTGTATGATCCTGAGGATTTCCTGCTCCACTCGTTCCGGGGAGCGCTCATCTTCGGGAAGTATCATCCAGCATTGCTGGACGGCGCTCCGTAGCGCATTATCAACCCCAAGCGGGCCCATCATGTTACGCATCGCAGCACCGTGCTCTAGCCTGACGAGCCTATCCTTGGGTTGTTTGGCTTCTTCCTCGTTCATGATTACCCCCTCTAACAATGCCCGCGGTAATTCTAGTCTCCTGGAACGGTTTGATGGCTGCGTCTGTGGCGTGATTATCCGTTACGGTGACTATCTGGTGGCTCACCAGAACCTGCGTGATGTCGCTGATCGAACCATGATGATGATATTCGCGCCGGACGAAACCGCTGCCGGGGCAGAACCAGGCCTGGGTGTCATCGGGGTTGGTGCGGAAAATCAGGTGGAAGCAGTCACTGAACCGTCCGGCTGGTGTGTTCACCTCTTCCTGCGACACTACGTCCCAGGTATACATGCGATCCGTACGCATTGTCGAACTGATCGGGCTGAACATTTGCCCCAGTTTCAGCGGCCAGATCAGCTTCGGGAGCGCCTCGCGGCCATGCTCAAGGTCTGCGATCAGCGAAGTTGGGTTATCAGAATTCCACCAGTAGATGGCATCCCTAAACAAGATATCATATTGGAGTGGCTCATAGTGTGGGAAATCGGAGAGTGAGCTATCCTGCTCTGACCAGATGCGGAAGATTAGCATCCTATTCTGCTCGCTCGCATCCACGACAGTCTGAGTCAGGAGGCCTGTTGCAGTGACCAGGTTCCATGGCGTGCCGGTAATGCTGGTGATGCTGTAGACCCGCTGCGCGCCAAGTTCAAGCGGATAAGCCTGTGCCAGTGTGGCGGTCGGGGGCAGGGCGGTCACCAGAGGTGGCTCGGGTAATGGGGCCAGCGTCGGCTCGGTCGTCGGTGCGGGTGAGGGAGAGGGCATACCATTCACTTGTATTGTGGCCGCAATGGCAGGTGATGGCGACGGCACAGCCGGTGCGGCGCTACACGCGGCCAGTGTGAGCGACAGGACAATGGAGTTGGTGAGTATGACCGTTCGCCATGATCTATGCATGATGTACCCCCGTGCTCTCAGGAGTATAGTACCGTGCAACAGAGCACAACCTCGGTGGTCATCCGGTCAGACTGACGGCGCCTCAGTGCAACACTCTAATCAGATGGCTCTTCGGGGAGCGCAAGGGTAAAGGAGTTGATGTCGGTGAGCTGAGTACGCGGAGGTATTTCATGCATCGGCTAAATTCGTCACCATGGCAATTGCAGTGTGGCTTCCCGGAATATCTGCAATTGAGTGGCATCATCGCACAGCAGGAAGGATTCCGCCTTGATGGCGGTGCACCTCCGGTGTCACCGGCGGAGGCGGAATGGCGTGCGTGGTGGGAATCCCTGTTGATCCCGCAGCCTGAAAACGTCGCGACCACGTCAGAGTGGGGCAACCCATGGCTGAGGGTCAACTATGATCCGCCCACCTTTACGCGACTGGCGCGTTGGCCGGCGGTTCAAGCCCTCTGCCAGCGCCACTTCCCAACCTTCCATCAGCACTGGGGGACAGTCGGCGGGGATAAATTGCCCATGGCGAATCAACTGGGTGAGCAACTCCGGCGCGTGCGCATCGATAAAATCGTCAAGATATGTGCGGCAACGGCCGGCAAGCGCGAGAGTGCCCCCTTCAAACTCACAGTCGATTTTGTGGTGTGGCCGCCTGATTACCGGCGGATCATCAGTGATACCTACGTGGTACTCGGCAAACGATATCTCGATCCCGCGCAAGCGACGACATTGCGGGGCTTACTGCAAGAACTCGTTGCGAGATTGGTCTAGCGTATCATCAGATGAATCAGCGGTACGTGCCTATAAACCTCCGGGGTTGGGCTCATGTTCAGCAACACATCTCAATTTCGGTTTGTCTGGATTCATGCGGCGCTCTACGGCCTGCTGGCGACCGTGTTCAAGTTGTTCCTTGCACCCTTGCTTTGGCCGTCACCGCTCACTGCAGGAATATCGGCGTTTTTGGTTAGTGCGATGGCATATCGCGCATGGCTGGTGACCTGAAACGGCATAGTCTCCGTTGCCCGAGGTGATGTCATGGTCCGAGGAGCGTTAATCGTTGCCACCACTGGGCTATTAACCCCGCTGCTCATGTGGATACTGCATGGAATCTTTCTCGCCTTCACCATTGGCAGGCCCGTTGGAATGCTGGGCTGTTGCTTACGCCTACGAGGATCTTATACGAGTCGGTGCTTACACTGCGATAGCCGGCGCTATTGTCGGTGCACTGCTTCTCTATGTTCAGTCAATGCTCACTCGTCCGACGACAGTGTGACGCCCTGCAAGGGCTTCTCATGCTTTGGAAGAGCCTCACTTCACCTGGTCTTGTGATGGGATATATGTCCCTCAGTTGCCCTCCCACAACGCTGCAACTTTTCCGCTGTCCCTTTTGGTTCTGTTCCCCGATTCTGTTTATAGGGCTTAAAACCATACATCCAAGAATGAAAAAGGGCAATAATGACCCGAACAGATGGCACTGACATCGTCGGTTCGCGAAACGGAAGAACCTGCTGAGGCCGATCTGGTCGCACGAGCCAAGCATGATCCCAGCGCATTTGGACAACTATACGTTCTCTACGTGCAGCGTGTCTTTGGCTATCTTTATAACCGTATTGGGAACGTTCCCGAAGCGGAGGATGTCACAGCGCAGACGTTCCTCGCGGCCCTGGAGGCATTTGCCCGTTATCGGCACGAAGGGCACTTTGCTGCCTGGCTTTTTTCTATCGCCCGCAACAAGGCGATGGATCACTTCCGACAACGGCGCAACCAGATACCTCTGGAAGAAGCGGATCACGTCCCAGCAGATATGGATGTGCTTCAGCAAGTCATCCAAACAGAGCGCGTTGCCACCCTGGTGACATTGATCGCCTCGCTACCCGAGGCAGAACGTGATTTGATTCGATTGCGTTATGTGGCTGAGTTGAGCTTCCGTGATATCGCTCAATTGCTAGGTCGCAACGAGGACGCCGTGAAGAAATCACTCTACCGGTTGCAGGACCGCTTATCCAGCCAATTGGAGCACTCCCGTGACCATTAACAACCCGACCCCAACCCCTTCTTTCGAAGACGAGATTCGCGCGGCGATGGCTACTCCACAAGCCCATCCCCAGTTCGTCAATGCGCTGGGCACAACGTTGATGCGGCAAGCCACATCCCGGCCTGTCACGAGTCATAGACATCGTGCCACACGCCTGGCATGGGCCGTGGCGTTCGTGATTCTTGTGCTATTAGTCGCTGGTGTTCTCACTGCTGGCCCGCAACGAGTACTGGCCGTTGTGCGCTCATGGTTTGGCTATTTACCCGGGATTGGCTACGTTCAGACGAACGCATCCCTGCGGGTCCTGCCGGCGCCGCGGAGCCAGGAACGCGATGGCATTACCCTGACGGTCGAGCAGGCAGTGACCGATGCCCAACGCACCATCATTCTCTATCGAGTGGACGGTATTCAACCGAAACATCGCCCGGAATCTGAGGCTGGCCCGAGTTGCGGCGGCCAGTCTTACCTGCGCCTGCCGGACGGCTCAAAGCTTGTGGCAGCCCCCAGTGGTGGGGGAGGGTGGCCGAGCGGGTATAGCGCCAGAGACGTCTTCCCGGCTGTGCCTCAGGCGGTGGACCAGTTCACACTGGTCATTCCGTGTCTCAACGACACGAAACCGGGTGCCGCGCCGGAGAACTGGGAGATGAGTCTCAACTTGGCCCCTGCCCCGGCCGATTTCGACGTGCGACCGGTTGTGGAAATCCCCACCCAAAAACCTGTTCCCACGGTGGCACTGGCAGCGGGCGGGTTTCTCACCAACGCACAAAGCATTCAATTTACCGCCGAGCGGATTGTGGAACTGGAAGACGGCTATCGGATAGAGGGGCGCTTTTCCTGGCAGGGAACCAGTGTGACCACCCTGGATTACATCCCATACTGGATGGCACTGGTAGATGCTCATGGACAGGAATTCCCAACTGAGGCCGTACAACCGGACGATATCGGCAACGCCGTTCTAGGTCAACATCGCGCGTGGGCGGTGCGTACCAACACCAAGAACTTCCATAGCCCATTCACTCTCACCCTGTCCAGTCTCGTCGTCACTCAGCCGACGCAGGTCACACTCGACCTTGACTTGGGTGAATTGCCCAAGCCAGGGCAGGTGTGGGAACTGAATCGGAACGTGGACATCGCCGGACGCTCAATGCGTGTGTTGAGCGCCACGTTGATCTCGCAACAAGATGGACATTACAGGCTAGAGATCCGGTCACAGACAAGTCCAGACGAGATCGTCTTTGCGTCTCTCTGGGACCGTGACAATGACAACACGGGTGCTTCAGGTGGAAATAGTAGCGCGGACGGGTTGACCACGACCAGCTTCAACTATAACTACCTGCCGGTGGGCGTACGGCACATCCAGGTGGCGGGCGTCTCCTACGTCCTCCGAGGTCCATGGACCCTCTCGCTGAGTTTGCCAAAGGTCAACACTTCTGCGCCGGCACACACAGCGCAGCCCGCAACCTGCCTGACAGCCGATCGTTGGCGGCAGCTCAAGACTGAATCGCCCACATCACTCCCGGAAGGGGTCAGTGGCCGCATTCTAGTTGCCGGGCCTGTACAAGCAGGCATGACTTTCCCAACGCTCTACGTTGTCAACCTGGATGGAAGTCAGAAGACGGTGATCGGACCCGGCGCGTGGGCATCGCTCTCGTCTGATGGCAAGCGCGTCGCTTATGCCTACTCGGACGGCATGCACGTGGTTGACCTGGACACGGAGCGGAATACACGGCTATCATGGTCACAGCAGAATGACTACCACCCTGTCTGGTCACCGGACGGGCAACATCTCGCATTCAATCGTGACGGCATTTACATTGCAAGCTTGGACGGGAGCGATATCCATAAAGTGCCGGAGACTACTACTTCCAGCGCACTCGCCGGCTGGATGCCCGATGGTGCACGCCTGGTTGTGGCGACCCTGGGGCCCGATGGTAGTCAGTTGCAGACGGTGGACACCGAGACGGGGGAGATGGAAAGCCATTTCCTGTTTGAAAACCGCAAGAGTCAGTTTGCCATGCTCTCGCCAGACGGCAAGCGTGTTGCCTTCAGCGAAATGATATTCGGCCAGTCCAACTACGGCCTTTACGTCGCCAACCTGGATGGAACAGGGAAGCGCCTGGTGGCAGGTGTTGATGAGGGCGTTTCCGCCGTCACTGCAGTCTGGAGCCCAGACGGAGGGCGACTGCTGGTTTCAGGCTTTGAACAGAAATCCGGTTCAACGATAGAGGCATGGAGCGGCTTCGTTGTTCAGCCAGAAACATGCCAGGTGAGCCCTCTGCCTGCCGTGGACGGCGAAGTCACCGGATGGCGGTAGGTCAAATTGAGCATCAACTCCGGCTGCGCACCCGAACACAAATTCCTGGCTACTTGCCTAATGCCATTATCAACAAGTTAACGAAGATGCCCTTGACAGATTGATACGATCCTTAACTTGTGACTGATGGGCTAAAGCGATGATAGCCGTCTTATATCATCGCCCAGGGTTGCTATGCGCCCAAGGATGAAATCGCGCTCAACCTGGTTGTGGGTGAGATCCAACGCCACACCATAGGCCGCGCGTGCGGAATCGAGTTGGCCGCTGCGGCGCAACATGTCGGCGCGGGCGAGGTGATAAGGGGCGTAGCCGTTCAATGCGCCGGCGAGCGGCTCCAGCAGGCGCAGGCCCCTTGCCGGACTGGCCGCCATTGAAATGGCGACGGCTTGATTGAGTTGAATGATGGGTGTATCCGCGTGGCGCCTCAACTCGCCGTAGAGGGCGGCGATCTGCGGCCAGTCCGTGGCCTCGGCTGTGGCAGCGCTCGCGTGCAGGGCGCTGATGGCGGCCTGCAATTGATACGGCCCAACGTGGCGCATGTTGAACGCCTTGTCCACCAGCGCCAGCCCCTCTTGAATGTCCCGCCTGTTCCACAGCGATCGATCCTGCTCGTGCAGCAGGATCAGCTCCCCGCGCGGCCCCACTCGCGCCGCGCGCCGCGAGTGATGCAGCAGCATCATCGCCAAAAGACCCAGCACTTCCGCATGTTGTGCAGGAGACACCTGGGTCTGCGTCCGGCGGATGAGCAACTCGGTGACACGGCACATCCGAATGGCGTCATCGCACAACTCATGCCTGATCAGCGCGTCGCCGCTGCTGGCCGCATAGCCTTCGGTGAAGATCAGGTAGAGGACCGTGAGCACCGAGTCGAGCCGCTCGGCCAGCAAATGAGCGGGCGGCACGTAATATGGGATGCCGCTGTCCTTGATTTTGCGTTTCGCGCGCACCAGCCGTTGCGCGATCGTCGGCGTCGGGACGAGAAAGGCCGTGGCGATCTCCGCGGTGGTCAGCCCGCCCAGCGTGTGCAGAGTGAGCGCAATCTGCTGCTCAAGCGGCAGAGCCGGGTGACAACACGTGAAGATCAGCCGGAGCCGTTCGTCGGGGATCTCGCCCACTTCGTCGTCGTTGTCGGTCACAGCCAGTTGCGCGGGCGGCAGTGTTTCGAGCCGCTCCGGTTCAAGCCCATCAGATCGGTTCCGGCGCAGGCGATCGATCGCCTTACGGCGCGCCGTGGTCGTGAGCCATGCGCCAGGTTTGTGCGGAACGCCATCGCGCTGCCAGTGCTCCAACGCCGCCAGGAAGGCGTCCTGCAAGGCCTCCTCGGCCAGATCAAAATCGCCCAGCCAGCCGATGAGGGTGGCGAGAAGTTGGCCATACTCCTGCCGGTGGACGCGTTCAAGAAAGTGCTGGGTGGAGCCGGTCAAAGGGCTGCATGGAATCGCTCGTAGTGGCGGCTTATACCGCCACTACGAGCCGTTGTTCACTGTCAGATGTTCTGCGCTGAATGGCCAGGATTGGCTTAAGACTGGCTAAAGTCCATCACCGGGCGGACCTCGATGGAGCCGACCCGCGCACCGGGGCATTTGGCTGCCCACTCGATCGCCTCGT
>JAMDDR010000136.1 GCA_023488685.1 Chloroflexota bacterium
GCTGGCCGCGATAGCTGGCGCAACCAGCCGTTACCCATTCTGGCCAGCCGAGTCAGCCCGTCACAAGGCATGACCTTGGCCAAACCACTCGGCATCCCCACCAGTGATCCAGGTCAAGGAGGTGTTGTCTACCGCTTCGCCTAAGGTAATGACTTGAGCGTGTGCTAACCCTGGGAGGAGGCTGGCGATGAGAAATAGGAGTGCCAATCCAGCGCTTAGCCGCCGTGGGATAATCGGTTTGAGAAGTTTCACGACGCGTGTCCTCCTGAGGTGCTTTGCCTCTTTTGCTTCAGGTGTCAGGAGCGGTTTGGCCAAGGTCATGCCTTGTGACGGGCTGACTCGGCTGGCCAGAATGGGTAACGGCTGGTTGCGCCAGCTATCGCGGCCAGCTATCGCGGCCACTCACGGTCAGATCGTCGTGACAGACTCCGCCCGCTAGTATTGCGTGCTCTACAAGGCTGAGGGTATAACCGCATCTCTCCTATCGGCCCGTTAGGGTTCTGGGCGTGGTTTGACGCTATTTGGCTTCTATGGCTGCTGCTTTCCGATTTATGAGCCCGATGAAGGGTGCTATCGAGTGTAGGGGACAGAGGCTGAGCTGGTGGTGGTACAGGCTGCGCAGCGACTCCGCCTACGCTTCAAAGTATAGGCCTGCACTGCCACACGTCAAACGACAGAGGTAAACCACTCAGGAAGGGAAAGTGAGTGTTAGGCTGTCGGCCATCAACTCGCCGAACAGATGTCGCGCCTGGCGGCACGGAAGGCGTCGTCGAGCGGACCGGTGTATTGCAACGGCAGTAGAACCTTCTCTCGTTTCCACGACGATACATAGGCGGCAGTGATGGCCTCGATCGCTTTGCGCCCATCGGCGCCGCTCACCCGCAAGAGCTCCCAGCCACGCACGGCCCGGCAGAAGTGCCGCAGTTCGCCCAGGTAGGCGTCATGTTTGTCGAAGTATTCGTCAGGGAGCGCCTCCCTGGCGAACGTGCGGTTCTCGACGATGGCGCGGTCCACGCTGCCATCCCGGTATAACGTCATCCGGTATGGCGCACGGTCGGGACCGCTCCAGCCAGGGTACTCCACGATCAGCGTCCCCAGCGTCGCATCGATCTGGTAGCGCTCGATCAGAGGCTTATGCGTCATGCGGCAGTGCTGCTGATAGCTGATCGCGCCATTCACGTGCCGGTACAGCACGAGCGCCTGATCCTCCACCTCGCGCTCACGCAACAGGACCGCGATCTCGCCCGAGACACTGGCGAACTCACCCAACCACCAGCGGCACAGGTCCACCGCATGCGCGCCATGGTCCTGGAACAGACCGCCCCCGTTCGCCAGCTTGTCGCGCCCACCCGCGGTGAAGTACTGCGGCCAACTCCACTCCACGCTCACCTGGAACACCGACCCCAACTGGCCGCTGTCGATGAGCTGCTTGACGTAGTTCATGCTCTGGTCGAAGCGCTTGACCAGCGCCACCATCAAGACGACGCCGGCGCGCTCGCACGCGTCGATCATGCGGTCACAATCGGCAACGGTGGGGGCCATCGGCTTCTCGCACAGCACATGCTTGCCTGCGCGGGCCGCTTTGACGACCTGGCCGGCGTGATACTGCACGGGCGATCCGACAATCACCGCGTCCACGCGTGGGTCAGCCAGCAGATCATCGTCGTTGGTGTAGCCAGTCAGACCAGGATGCGACTGCAGCATACGTTGGAGCGCGACCGGGTTGGGATCCACGGCGGCGATCAGGTGAGCTTCAGACAGGAATCGGAAGCACGGGCCGAACATCCATTCAGTTGCGCCGCAGCCAATGAGGCCGATGCCGATGGTCTTCATTTTATGATCTCAAGGAATCACTATGGTTGGTATGCAATAGCAGGTAGTCTATGGCTCGCACGAGTGGTTGTCAATATGATTATGACTTATTGACAAAAGGAATCCTAACGGTTCTACTGGGCCGGTCTCGGCGGCCCGGAGGACTTCCTGTACCGCGGCACGCGCTAGGCGGATGGGACACCTGGCTAAGCGAACTGGAAACCAGGGCATCGTGGTCTATCTCGCGTTGTACGACGACGGGGCGGACCCGTATCGAACGTCGACGCTATCCACGGCGGAGAAAGCGTTCGTTGACGAGATCGTCAACCAACTCGATCCACCACCTGCAAGGCGATACCACGATGAACGTTCGCAGCGCCCCCAACGTGAACCAGTTCGCCATGCTACATCTCATACGTTCAGTAGAATATTGGCTATAATGATTCCGCTGGATATGGGGCACAGATTAACCGTCAACGATTCTGCCAACCCGAACACCGTGGGCGTCAACCTGCGGTCCGCAGCCGCCATCGCACCCAAGAATATCGTCAAACGCCTGCCCATGGGCGCCAGCCTGACTGCGCTCGAGGACGACGACGTCGTGCGCGCCAGGATCGGCCAGACCGGCCAATGGCTGAAGGTGCAGGACGATGCGGGCAGCAGTGGTTTCATCATGGCCGAGTTCGTCAAGGCCACCGTGGCGACGCCCAGCTTCGTCGTAGCCGTCAATGCCGACCTGGATGTCTTCCAATCAGGGGGGCTGGTGTTGCGCGACGCCCCCGCAACCGGCGCGTCGCTGGCACAACTGCCGCCCGGCACCCTGTTGGAGGTGCTCGAACCCGCCGAGACGGCGCTCCCCAAGGTGGGGGTCAACGACCAGTGGCTGAACGTGCGCGACCCGCAAAGCCGGCAGGGCTATGTGGCAGCATGGCTGGTGCATCTGCGGGATACGCTGGCAGCGGACGTGCTGGCACAGCGTGTGGCCATCGCCGTGGCCGATGCGCCGCTGCTCGACGCCGCCCAGGCGAACAGTTCGTCGCAATGGCGCATCACCGCAGGCACGCCGCTGCAAGTGCTCGACACGGGAGAATGGTACAAAAACCTGGGCGACGCAAAGCACTACGTACACGTGCGCAGCTATGCCTACAAAGAGGGCTACGTGCAGGCATCGCGTCTGACGGCACCCGCCGCCGCCGACAAGCGTGCACTGGCTGTGGATAGCAGCTTGCCCTTCGGCGAGTGCGCGTGGTTATATGGCCTGCACGACGCGTACGACCGTGGCCTGTTCTCCGGCTCGGGCAGGACCGGGTGGGTGTTGTTCACCGAGCGCGTGGTATCCAGCCAGGGGAACACAGCCTACGAGGACTGGTCACAGACCAACAACTATGGCGTGATTGCGCGCCTGAACAACGACTACGGCGGCACCGGCACGATCCCTGCGCCGGCGCAGTACGATCAGTTCGCGCAACAGTGCGCGCAATGGGTGCGCAACTCGCGCGGCTGCCACATCTGGATCATCGGCAATGAGATGAACAACCCGCGTGAGTGGCCCAATGGCCAATCGATCGCGCCGGAGCAGTACGCGGATTGTTTCAACCGCGTGCGCAGCGCCATCAAGGCCGTGCAGCCCACGGCCATCGTCGTGCCAGGTGCGGTCGATCCCTACCAGGGGCCGCAAATGAGTTGCCTGGAGTGGTTGACGCGCATGTTTGCCGCCATCGCCGACCTGGATGGGATCGCGCTGCATTGTTATACACAAGGTTATCAGCCCCAGTTCGTCACCGACCTGGGTCGCTTCGGCGATGACCCGTTGCGCTGGCAGTATTACCATTTTCGCTGCTACGCCACCTTCCTCGACGTGGTCCCGGCGCGGTGGCGCGGCAAGCCGGTATACATCACTGAGACCGACCCGCATGGCACGTCGCCGTGGGCGGGCGGGCAGAATGGTTGGGTGCAGGCCGCGTACGCCGAGATTCAGCGTTGGAACCAGCAACCGCACACACAGCAAATTCAGTCGCTGATCCTGTATCGCTGGTCGCGCGACGACATCTACAGCATCACAGACAAGCCCGGCATACAGAATGACATCCGCGCCACCATTGCAGGCACGGATTACCGCTGGCGGCGCTGACAAGCATGCGCCGGTGGTTTAAAATAACGCATGCAGATCATGCACCACCGGGGCAAACGCCTCAAACTGGTCCGACCAAGTCACGCTACGGCCGTCCTGGTAGCGGTAGGAATCGTGTTGTTGAGTGGCTGTGGCGTGCCCAGCGGTCTGTTGCCTGGGAGCGCACCCACGCAATCCGGGCTGTTGCCGACGCGCACCCTCGCCCCGGCACGCACACCACTGCCTTCGCCGACCGGCAACCCGGCGGCGACACGCGCACCGACCGTGGAAAGTACTGCCCCAACCCAAGATACAACCGGGACGCCGCGCGCGCTGTCGATGGTCAGTTGTATCGACGCAAAGCCCCAGGTCAGCGTCAGCGCGCCACAGGCAGCCGCGCAGGCTGGGGCCATTGCATTTGTCACCCTGGACTGGAATATCGCCGTCATGGATGGCGCGGGCGCGGTGACGGCGATCACCGACGACGCCAACGCGGAAGACGGCGAGCGGCTGCTGCGCATCTACCAATACCCCACCATTTCCGCCGACGGCAAGTTGCAGGGTTCCCTGGAAACGACCACGATATCGGGCACGGAGGGCGTCACCCAAACCATCCTGGTCGCGCCCCTCAGCGCGCAAGGGCGGCCGAAGCAGATTTACACCACGACCGAACACAACATCCCCTACGTCGCCTGGTCTCCCGATGGCCAGTTGCTGTCGTTCCTTAGCATCAATAATGACGAGGGAGGAACCCTGCAACTTGCCAACGTGTCCAGCGCAAAGACCATCACGGTGGATCGTGGCTCGTCGGTTTACTGGCATTGGCGCAGCGACTCGGGCGCGTTGATCGCACATGTCAGCGGCTCAGCCTCACGGAATGAGGACGCACACCTGTCGAGCGTGTCCGTCCGCGCGGACACACCGCAGGCCCATGCAAACAAGCTGGAGACCCTGCCCGGCAATTTCAGGTCGCCGCAGTATTCCCCCGACGGTAAATTCATGTTGCTCACCATCATCACCGGGTCCGGTGATGAGCTTGTCATCGCCGACGACGCCGGCACACCCATCTGCGCCGTCGCCCCAATCGAGGCAGGCGCGGCATACGCGTGGGCGCCGGATGGCCAACGCATCGCCTGGGTCGATGCGTCGTTGACCGAGTTCGTGCGCGCACCGATGGAGGTGCTCGACCTGGTGACGGGTGAGCAGACGCGCATGCACGACGACGCCATTGCGTTCTTCTGGTCACCCGACGGGCAGCGCCTGGCCGTCTATTCATTCGTGGTCGGCGAGGAACCGGTTCAACTGGATGCCAGAGAGGGAACTGGCGCAAAGACAAACCGGCCTGCGACACAATCCGACTCCCTGCTGCTGCGCATCGAAATCGTCGACGCGTCGACGGGTCGCGCCATTCAGGTCGCCGACACCACGCCGACGCGCGAGTTCGTGCAGGTGCTGGGGTATTTTGACCAGTACTCGCGCGCCCTCACGCCGTGGTCACCCGACAGCCAACAGTTGGTTTTCGCGACACTCACGCGCGACAGGCGCTCGGTCGACATCGGCATCGCCACGTTGGACGAGAGCGCCGGCCGCAGCGACTTGAGGCGGCTGACGGCCGGGCTGATGGCATTCTGGTCGCCGCGCTAATTGGCGCAATTGGTGTATAAATGACGTATTCGGCAACCGTCAAGATACGGGTTCTGCGCCGGCACGGTCTCACGCGCCGGTCGTCCTGGAGCCCGTTTTTCATTTAACCGGCGTGGTGTAACCGCTGGCATCCCAGGTTGGATTGCAGCCGGCGCGTCGGTCAGGCGCATAGGCCAATACGTTGGCAGGAAAGCATGCGCGCCAAACGACTAGCCCGAAGGAGGTGTAAAGCCCATCCAGTTACCAGTCATACATTCATTCGTTTTGAATTTGCAGTTGCACGAATCACTAATCACACACCAGACACACACCAGAATCGAAGGAAGGAGAAGCTAGCATGAAGAGCAATCTGATCAAGAGCATGACCGCCTTCGCCGCGCTTGGCTTGATCATCAGCGCGTGCGCTGGCGCAGCCACCCCAACGACGGCGCCGGAACCAACCGCCGCCCCAGAGGCTACGGCCACCACCGCTCCAGAAGCAACCGCCGCCGAGGCGACTGCCACCACTGCTGCAGAACCCACTGCCGCAGAGCCCACTGCCGCAACAGCCACCACCGCCCCTGCAACGGGTGGCGAACTGAAGGTGGGCCTGATCATGGTCGGCCCTTATAACGACAAGGGCTGGAGCCAGGCCCACTATGAGGCGATGGAGTACGTGACGCAGAAGCAACCGGGCGTGACGTTCGACTACGTGGACAAGGTCAACGCTGGCGACCGCCCGAATGTCAAAGGCTCACAGGTCGCCGACGACCTGATCGCCAAGGGCGCGCAGGTCATCATCTTCAACTCGGATGACTTCAAGGATGACGCACTCGAGACGGCGAAGAAGCACCCCGACATCCCGGTGATCCACGCCTCGGGCGACTACTCGTGGAAAGAAGGCAACAACTTCAGAGATCAGCCGAACCTGATCAACATCATGGGCCAGATGGAGTATGGCAAGATGATCGGCGGCTGCGCCGCAGCCATGGCCACCGAGACCGGCAAGATCGGCTATCTCGGCCCACTGATCAACGAAGAGACGCGCCGCCTGGCTGCCTCGGTTTACCTGGGCGCACGCTACTGCTGGGAAAACTATGCGGGCAAGGACCCCAAGGACCTGCAGTTCAAGGTAACCTGGATCGGCTTCTGGTTCAACATCCCCGGCGTCACACTCGACCCAACCAAGGTGGCCGACGACTTCTATAACGGCGGCTACGACGTGGTCCTGTCGGGCATCGACACACCCGAAGCCGCGGTGCAGGCCAAGAAGGCCGCCGAAGCCGGCAAGACCGTGAAGTTCGTCCACTACGACTACGCAGGTGGTTGCGAAGTGGCGCCGGACGTGTGCCTGGGCGTGCCGTACTTCAACTGGGGCTCGGCTTACCTGGACGCCATGCAGAAGGCCATGAACGGCCAACTCACGCAGAGCTTCTCGTGGAACGCGCCGGACTGGAAGAACATCAACGACCCAGACACATCGGCGGTCGGCTTCGTCCAGGGCAAGGCGCTTGGCGATAACGCCGCGAAGTTGGACGAGTTCATCAAAGGTCTGGGCGACAACACCATCCAACTGTACAAAGGCCCACTGAACTACCAGGACGGCAGCGTGTTCCTGAAGGACGGCGAGGTTGCCACCCCGCAGCAGATCTGGTACCTGCAGCAATTGCTCGAGGGCATGGAAGGCTCCAGCAGCGCGCAATAGAGTGAGTTCCCAGTGCACGGTGCACAGTGCTCAGCGAGGGCACTGTGCACTGAGTACTGCGCACTGAGTACTTCGGGTGAACGTCCAACTCCAACACATCTACAAAAACTTCGGCGCCGTACAGGCCAACGATGACGTGTCGTTGAGTGTCGAGAGTGGCGCCATCCACGGCCTGCTTGGCGAGAACGGCGCGGGTAAGAGCACGCTGGTCAAGATTCTCAGCGGATTCATCACCCGCGACCGCGGTGAGATCCTCCTGAACGGCCAGCCGGCCGGCATTAAGACGCCCGCCGACGCCATCCGCGCCGGCGTGGGTATGTTGCACCAGGACCCGCTCGACTTCCCGCCCATGACCGTGCTCGACAACTTCGTGTCGGGCCGGCCGGGCGGGTTGTTCATCAACCAGCGCGCCGCCAGCCATGAATTCAAGGCGCTTACGTCGCAGTTCAATTTCGAACTTGACGTCGACGAGCAAGTATCGAACCTGACCGTCGGCGAACGGCAGCAACTCGAGATCGTGCGTCTGCTCGCGCTGGGCGTGCAGACACTCATTCTCGACGAACCGACGACAGGCATCTCGGCGTCCCAGAAGAGCGCCCTGTTCGCCGCGCTGAAGAAGCTGGCCGCGCAGGGCAAGTCTGTGATCTTCGTGTCGCACAAGCTGGATGACGTGGCGGAACTGTGCCACGCCGTGACGGTGATGCGCGCCGGGCACGTGGTCGGCACCGCGACCATTCCATGCCCCAGCGCCAGGCTCGTCAGCATGATGTTCGGGCGCGAACTGGCGGCGCCGTCCAAGCCACAGACCTGCCGCGACGACGTCGTCCTGCAGGTTCAACACCTGGCGCTAAGCGACGGGCGCATGGACGTGCGGATCGATCGCCTCGACGTGCATTGTGGAGAAGTGATTGGCCTGGCGGGGCTGGAAGGGAGTGGGCAGCGGCTGTTCCTGCTCGCGTGCGCGGGCATCCTGCGCCCTGCTGCCGGCGACGTGCGTCTACACGCCGCCAGGAACGGGCTGAGCAGCATGGCCGGCAAACCCTATCACGACTTCCTGAAGGCCGGTGTGGGTTACCTGCCAGCGGATCGTCTGCGCGAAGGGTTGATCTGGGGTCTAACGATCCAGGATCACGTCGCGCTGCGCACGCCCGCCAGCAGCGCCTTTATCGACCGCGACAGCACACGCCAGAACGCGGAACTGGCGATTCAGACGTTTAACATCCGCGGACGCACAGACACGCGCGCCGGCCAACTCTCCGGCGGCAACCAACAGCGCACACAACTGGCCCTGCTGCCCCCCGCGCTGAACCTGGTGTTGATGGAACACCCTACGCGCGGCCTTGATATTGAGTCGACCATCTGGGTCTGGCAGCAGTTGATCGCGCGTTGCCAGGCGGGGACGGCCATCCTGTTTGCGTCTTCAGACCTGGACGAAATCGTCCAGTACAGCGATCGCGTGATCGTCTTCAGCGGCGGCAAGGTTTCGGCGCCCATCGATACGACAAGCCTGAGCGCCGAGACATTGGGCGAGATGATCGGCGGCAAGTTTTGACCACCACCCACCACCCTCCAACCTGTTTATAAACGGCGGCACCGTGAACGAAAACAGTAAAACCACACGCCCCCCAGGCGCCTCGGCCCTTTCCTTGAGGGTGTCACGGGCAGCTTATTACCAACTTGGCGCGCTGCTCATTTCGCTCCTCTTCATGGCTCTCATCGTCATCTTCAGCGGCGAATCGCCGCTGCGGGTGGTCTCCAGCCTGTGGGACGGCGCGTTCGGCACCGCCGACCAGTTCGCGCGCGTGCTGGCTACATTAACACCGCTCCTTCTGTGCGCGAGCGGCCTCATCTATACGTTCACGGCCGGCCTGTACAACCTGGGCGTGGAAGGTCAGATCGTCGTCGGGGCGGTGGCAACCACGTGGGTTCTGCGTGCGCTGCAAAACCAGGTGCCGGCCCCGCTCGTCATAGCGCTGGGCATCATCGCCGGCATGGCCGGCGGTATGCTATGGGGACTGCTGGCCGGCGCCTTGAACGTGTATGGCAAGATCAGTGAAATATTCGCCGGCCTGGGCCTCAATTTCGTGGCGCAAGGCCTGGCCATCTACCTGATCTTCGGCCCCTGGAAGCGCCCCGGCGTCGCGTCGATGAGTGGCACCGAACCGTTCGACGAGTCACTCTGGCTGGGCCGCATCGGCCAGACGGAGGCCAGCCCCGTTGCCCTCGTCATCGCACTGGTCGTACTCATCATCACCATCGTCGTCATGCGCAACACCTATTACGGGTTGCGCCTGAAAGCCGTCGGCCAGAACCCGCGCGCGGCGTTCATCCTGGGCATCCCGTCCACGCGCCTGTTGCTCAGCTCGTTCGCAATCTGCGGTGCTTTCGCCGGCATCGCAGGCGCGCTACAAGTGGTCGCCCTGTTCCACCGTCTGATCCCCAGCATCTCCAGCAGCCTGGGCTTCCTGGCACTGCTGGTCGTCATGCTCATCAGCTTCAACGCGTTGTGGATCCTGCCAATGGCCTTCTTCTTTAGCGGGCTCAACGTCGGCAGTCTGCAGTTGCCGATGGCGTTGCGACTGGAGTCGTCGCTGGCGGGTGTCATCCAGGGCACCCTGGTGTTGTTCGCGCTACTCGCGCGAGGGTTGAGTGAGAGAGCCGGGAAAATAAAACGTAGTCAGTAACTATGGACTTCAACCAACTTATCGTCATCCTGGCCACCGCCATCGCCACAGCCACGCCGCTCGTGTTTGCCAGCATCGGCGAAACCATCACCGAACGCGCCGGGGTCATCAATCTCTCGGCCGAGGGAACCATCCTGCTCTCGGCCATGACCGGCTTCGCCGCGGCGTACGCGACCAATAACGTGCTGGCCGGTTTCCTGGCCGCCGCCATCGTGGGTGCCCTGATCGCCTTGATCGTCGCGGTCGGCGCCATCACGCTCAAACAATCGCAGATCGCGATTGGCTTTGTGCTGGCGATGCTCTGCGGCGACCTGTCATCGTTTCTCGGTAACCCCATCGTGCTGGTGCCAGGGCCGACCGTGCCAAGCCTCAGAATCCCTATCCTGCAGGACATCCCTGTGCTGGGGCCACTGCTCTTTCAGAGTGACGCACTGGTCTATGCCAGTTACCTGCTCATGGCTCTGACGTGGGTGTATTTCTACCGCACCCGCAACGGTCTGCTGCTGCGCTCCATCGGCGAACAGCCGGCGGCGGCGTTCGCGCGCGGCAGCAACGTGGTGCGCATGCGCTACTTCTACGCGCTGCTGGGTGGCGCGCTGATGGGCATCGCCGGCGCCGCGTTCTCGCTGGACTTCAAGGCCGGGTGGAGCCATCGCCACACGGCCGGGTACGGCTGGATTGCACTGGCCATCGTGATCTTCGGCGGCTGGAATCCGCTGCGCGCCGCGTTGGGGTCGTATCTGTTCGGCATTCTGCAATCCCTGGCCAGCGTGGCACAGAGCAGCATCCAAAACGTGCCGACGCAGGTATTTTCCGTTGCGCCGTTCGTGCTCATGATCCTGGTGCTGGTGTTGACGTCGGGTGAATGGCTGGATCGACTGCTGGCCTATCTGCCGGCAGCATGGCGCCGGCCGATCACACGCGCCATCCACGCGCCACCCCCCGCGGCACTCGGTAAGGCATTCGAGCAGGACTGATACAGTGGAGCAACTGTTTCTATCACCGCTGGAAAGCCGATTCGCCCCAGGTGACGCCGCGCGCCTTCCTGCCAAGCGTGATTCGCTAGAACGGGATCAGACTCCCGGAGTCTCGTAGACTCCGGGAGTCTGATCTCGTCACAGCTCCACATGCTCTGTGCTGACTACACATTCGTCCTGGTCAAACAGGTTGAAGTAATAGACACTCGTCCCCGCAAGCAGGTGTGCGGAGACTTGCCCTGCCACCACGTCCAACGCGGCCGGCAGCGTGTTCCAGGTGCGGTCGGTCCAATGCCCCAACGCGCGTGTGAAGTTCACCTCGGCACGCACGATGGGCCGCGCTGAGGTGTAGCTGGCCCATACGCAATCACCGGCACGCCCTTGCCCGGTCACGTGCGGCAATGCCGCCGAGCCCCTGGTCAGTGCATCGGCAAAGACTCGGATCTCCTCCGGTTTCTCCCCAGGCCCACCGTGCGCGTGCGGCATGCGCACCCGCACACACAACGTGCGCTCGCCCCGCGGGAGACGATAGGATTGCTGGAACGAATCGAGCAGAAAGGCAAAGTCGTTCGTGCCATTGACCCACAACATGGGCATGGCGGCCTGAGGGAGATAGTGCGCAGGATCCCACAGCGTCAGCCAGCGGTCATAGGCCTGGGGATGCTCCGCGCGGCTTTCGGCAATCGCGGACGACGCGCCGCCCAGGAAGCCACTGCCGTACACGGGCACGGCGAACTGGAAGCGCGCATCGATGCCGGCGGCAATGCAGGTCAGGATGCCGCCCCACGAGATGCCTGTCATGCCGATGCGCTGCGGGTCGATCTCGTCGAACGAACGCAGCAGCGAATGGCCGAGCACAATGGCTGCAATCGCGTGATACATCCACTGCGCTTCCACAGGCAAGTGCGATTGGTCGAAGTTGCCCCAGCCGTTGGGGCCCGCATGGGCATGCCGCGGCCACTGCAACGCGTAATAGGGCGTCTCTGTCCAACACGGCACGCCGCCACAGGTGTCCATGGCGATGGCCGCATACCCGCGACTGTTCCACAGGCGCACCCAGTCGGCGAAGGCCGTCCCCCCACCACCGTGCACCAGCACCAGCGCCGGCAGCTTTTCACCCTCCGCGTGAGGGGGTGCGCCGTACCAGGCGAACACGCGTGTGGGCCGGCCCTGCCAGGAAACGCTCTCGTAGAAGAGCGCCCGTACGCCGGCCGTCTCGAACCCTGGCGCCGCATGGACGCACGGCGGTTGCCTCAGAGCAGTCATATCCCAATGTGACATCGTGAAGGTCCTCCCTTGCGTATCGGCTGGAAATGTGCCGCCGAGAGCTTCGTCTGGTTGATATACAATACGCGACACTCTCAACACCCTCGCGCGCATCTACTCCGCTCATGTCATCCGCATCTCATCTTACTCTCGTAGAGGATACAAGTATTTATCAGCGATCACACTCTCATAGATACCCTGTGATAAAGGGGGTTAAATCATGCAGTTGTGTTGTTCTGCAATGAAACGGTTGCTTGTCGCCGTCATACTGCCATCCGCGCTCCTGGCATGCCAGCCGGTATTCATCGACCCATTGAGAGCACCGAGTTCGGCTGAAGCGCCGGTTTATATCCAGCCACGCGCATCGGCCCAGCGGGTGTTGCCGCAAACAACGATCGCCGTTCGTTATAGCAGCACACTGCTGGCCGATAAAATACACCCAGACCTGTTTGTCGTTCAAGGTGCCCGAAGCGGACCTCACAAGGGCATGGCCGTCCTGTCGGACGACCAGCGGACGATCATCTTCACACCATTGACGCCGTTCACGCCCGGCGAATCCATGTCTGCACGCTTTGAAGGCGGCGCACTCGGGACGGCAGGCAAGCAGTACGACAGCGTTGAATTCACGTTCGACATTGCGCCAGGACTCGTTGCAACCACATCGGCAACGGCGGAGAGCGCCCCAGGATCTATTGAAGCTGCAACACCAGCGGCGGGCACCACGTCCCAAGCGAAGCCGCCAACGCCACGGCCCTTGCTGGCACCCACGAGGCGCTATGCCAGTGTACCGGTTCCCTTGCCGCTCATCACCGTCACCAACCACATCTCGACCTCGGCAGATAACTATATCTTCGTCAACACCGCCACGACAAATACCGTCAACTCATACCTCATGATCCTGGACAACCGCGGAGAACTGGTCTACTACAAGGAACTCCCGACAGGCCAGTCATACACGGATTTCAAGAAACAGCCCAATGGGTTGCTTACCTACTTCGACGGCGCTTTGACGGAAATCGGTGGCGGTAATGGCATTTACCGTGTGCTCGACTCGTCATACAACCTCGTCGACGGATACCATGCCGGCAACGGCTACCGGGCGGATTCGCACGATATCCTCCTCCTGCCCAACGATCACGCGCTGTTGATGATCTACCATGAGGAAAGCATGGACATGACGGCCCACGGCGGCAAGCCGGATGCCAAGTTTACGGATTACGTCGTTCAAGAGCTTGACCGTTCAAGAAACGTCGTGTTCCAGTGGAGGGCCAGCGAGTACCTGACTTACACCGAAACGTATGCGGATCTGACCGGCGCAAACGTCGATCCCTATCACGGCAACTCGATTGAGGTGCTTCCGGATGGAAATTTTCTGATCTCACTCCGCCATTTCTCCCAAATCATTAAACTGAATCGCCAAACAGGTGACATCATCTGGCGAATGGGAGGACGTTACAACGACTTTACATTTGCGAATGATGATGGCTTCTCCTACCAACATGACGCGCGCTGGCTTCCCAATGGACGAATGACCGTGTTTGATAACGGCAATCAGCGCTCCCCGCCGTTCTCGCGCGCCGTGGAATACGAAGTGGACGAAACCAACATGATCGTCACACGAACCTGGCAATACAGTCACGATCCCAGCATCTACGGCGCCTACATGGGCAACGCACAACGCTTACCGGACGACAACACCTGGATTGGCTGGGGCGGCCCCAGGCCCATCGCCAGCGAGGTGACACCAGACGGCAAACTGGCGCAGGATATCGAGATCGGTACGCCGGGCCAACTGGTTTACCGCTGGTTCAAGCTACCCTGGAAAGGGGATCCTGAGACGACACCAGCGCTCGTGGCGAAAACAGAGGGCATGACGACCACCCTGTATTACAGTTGGAATGGCGCAACCGAAGTGGCATCGTACCGCATTGAGGCCGGCAAGACGAAGGACGACTTCGAACTAATCAAGACACAAGTGAGGCAGGGCTTTGAAACCTCGACCGCCCTGAGCGACAATCAGATGACGGCATGCTACTACCGCGTGACGGCGCTGGACAAGGCCGGCCAGGATATGCGTTCCTCAAACATTGTGCGCCTGCCCAGGCCAGATTGCACATAGTGCCGTATCCGTGTAAACACCTCCAGCAATTCTGTAGCGGCCAGGTGATGCGCATCACCTGGCCGTTGTTATCTGGCGTCACTTCGTTCAACGCCTTTCGACGGTGAAAAAAGTTCAGCTAAGATAAGGGCATGGCCACGCCGGTGAACCGCAAGCTCACCACGCGCGTTGCGTTGCGGCAGAACCTGGAGCGCTACTTCAGCGTCGAGGACCTCCAGATCCTGTGCAGTGACCTGGGTGTTGAGTACGATGGCTTGCCTGGCGATGGCAAGTCAACGCGCGTGCTCGCCATCATCCGCCACCTTGAAAAAGCAGGCCGTATCCCTGAACTGCTGCATCATTGCGCGGAACTGCGCCCTCTGGTGGATTGGGGTGAAGACCTGACACCCCTGGAAAAAGCGCGCAAGCCGCTGCTACTGGGTGCCGTTGTTGCCAGCAGCCTCGTGCTAACCCTGGTCGTCTATCTTGCCTTTGTGCCCGCCACGATGATGGGCCGTTTCAAGGTTGCTGTCGCCCAATTCGGCGTTGCCGACATGCAAGGTGGAGGCCAGCCTTCTCAAGACGGCTATAGCCTCAGCAAGTACATCTACGATAGCCTGCACACCGAGTTGGACGCCCTGCCCGGCAACATCCGAGAGACCTATTCACCCGGTATCTGGCACGACAGCTTAGGTTTGTTTGCCAAACGCGCTAATATCGGCCTCGTGTCAGGCACGACTGAGCAGCAACGAGGTGCGCGCGCCAAAGAACTGGCGGACCAGATCCAGGCTGATCTACTCATTTATGGCAATCTCACATTGGCCACGACATCCGGCGGCGTGAAGGTGGGCGAATTTGCGCCAGAGTTCTACGTGAACGTGGCTGAAGCTGACGCCGACGAATTGACTGGCCGGCAACGGTTCGGCACACCCATCACCGTGCCACTGCCCGTCGATCTGAACAAGTGGCAGCAAAGCGTGCCGCTCGATAAGGTACGCGTACGCCAGGTGGCTTTGTCCAGGGTGACGATTGGTCTACTCTATGACCTTTCCGGAAAACACGATCGGGCGTTGCAGGTCTTCCAGAGCGCAGCAGCAGAACTCGTTGACTGGCACGACGATGAGGGCAAGGAGTTACTGCATTATTTGATCGGTCGAGAAGCGCTGTATCTGAGCGCGTGGGAAGACAAAGCGAATGCGGTGATGCAAAGCGCCGATGGTGTGATGTTGATCCTGGCGTTGGCCGAAGGACACTTTCGCACGGCGCTGCGCATCAAGCCAGACTATGCGGCGGCCAAGCTGGGTTTTGGCAACACGCTTGTGCAACAGGCCAGTTGGCAGGCCAGCAGCAGACCAAGCAGCGCAGTGGATTGGGCTACTGTCACGGTCAGCGTGACGCAGGCGCTCATCGAGATCGAAGAAGCCATGAATCTGAATCAGCGCGCGGGCATGCCCAACTCACTGCTCGCGCTCAAGGCGCAGGCATCACTCGGCGATGCTCACCGTATGCTTGGGGTCGCGCGATCCAGGACCAATCAGGCAAACTCCGCGCAGATGGCGTTCGATCATGCTGTAACCATCCTGGAAGACACACTGTCAAAAGTCAAACCTGACCAAACGCGCTTCCTGGCGCAGGTGCGGTTAATGCTCGGGGTGACATTTCACGAACAGGCGCGCTCGCTAACCATCCTTGCCGAGGACAAAGTTGCTGGCAAAAATGCTTACATGCTTGCCATCAAATACTACGACCAGTGCATGAACGTCGAAACCCTGAAAGACGCTGTGTTCGATGAGACTTTGCAGGATATCCGGGACAAGAAGTGCAGGCCAAGTCGCACATTGGCGCAGAACGAAATGGCGCAATTCACGCAGTGAAAGTCATTCACGCAGTGAGAATACGTCACACCAACGCCTGCCCCATATTTCTGTGTGGAGGTGAGCAGTATGAAGGCTATCCGCACGACCAAAACACTGCTGTCTGCGCTTATGGTGGTGACGGTTTTGGGCGCATGTGCTCGTGAGCCTGTTGCGACATCAGCGCCGCAGGTAACTGAGACTGAGGCACCAGAGGCAGCAATAGCGCTGGAGGAGACGATCACACCTTCTCCGCAGACGGCACCGCCACCCGCATCACCAACACCGCTGCCCCCGCCGGATGTGATCTGGGATACCCTGCCAACGCTCACCGTTGTCCCACTACTCAGTTTAGCAAAAGTTACTTTACAATCGCGGAGCCATGACATGGACTCCCACACGTTTGACCCGAGCACAAATGGCAGAGCGTCGCCGGGA
>JAMDDR010000311.1 GCA_023488685.1 Chloroflexota bacterium
AAGTCTTCGAGTTCGGACCGATTGCGATTGGCGATGGGGGTGCCGACGCAGACGTCGTCCTGGTTGCTGTAGCGCCCGAGCAGCGTTTGGAACGCTGCCAACAGCGTCATGAACAGCGTGACCCCTTCGTGACGGCTTAGCGCTTGCAGCGCGCCGGTCAACGCAGCGTCCAACCGGAAACTGTGGATCGCACCATGCCCAGAGGCCGCGCTGGGACGAGGGCGATCGGTGGGGAGTTCGAGCAACGGCGGGCTATTTGCCAGTTGCTGTTCCCAGTAGGCCAATTGCGCTTGCAGCACATCCCCTTGCAGCCATTGACGTTGCCAGACGGCAAAATCGGCATATTGAATCGGCAGTGCCGGCAGAGGCACGGGCTGGCCAGACGTGAAGGCTGCATACAACGCCGCGAGTTCGCGCACAAACACACCCATCGACCAGCCATCTGCGACGATGTGATGCATGGTCAAGAGGATGATGTGATCCCGTTCGTCGATTTGCAGCAGGCGGATGCGCAGCAATGGTCCGCGCGCCAGGTCGAAGGGGCGGCTGGCCTCTTCCGCAGCCAGGCGAAGCGCCTCGGCCTCGCGTTCGTCAGGCGAGCGATAATTCAAATGCTCTATGGTCAATGGCAGGTGGAATGCAGGTGCAATGAACTGCCTGGGTTGTCCGTCGATGCTGGTATACGTCGTGCGCAGCGACTCGTGACGGTACACTAACTCGTCCAAGCTCCGTTCCAGTGCTGGTACATCAAGTGCCCCCATGAGCCGCACCGCCGATGGGATGTTGTAGGCCACGGTGCCGGGTTGCAACTGGTCGAGGAACCACAGACGTTGCTGAGCGAACGATAGTGGCAGGTCACCGCTCCGTGGGACAGGCACAAGGGGTGGAGCGACTGGCACATCCGCGTGGCAACGTTCCGCATCGATGCATGCCCCCAGTGCGACCACGCTGGGATGATCAAAGAGCGCTCTCAGCGGTAATTCGATCTGGAATGCCTCGCGCACACGCGAGACGACTTGCGTTGCCAACAGCGAATGGCCGCCCCGCTCGAAGAAATTGTCCCGTACGCTCACACGCTCCAGGCGTAGCACCTCAGCATAAATGCCCGCCAGGATCTCCTCCGTAGGCGTGTGTGGTGGTGGATAGGTCTCACCAGATGCGGCACGCCCATCGGGGGCAGGTAAGGGCCTTGCCTGCAAGGCACGCCGGTCCACCTTGCCATTAGGCGTCAATGGCAACGTCTCCAACGTTAGAAACACAGATGGCAGCATGTACTCCGGTAACATCGCCTTCAAGAATGTGCGCAGTTCGCCCGTGTTTATCGCCTGACCATCAGCAGGGACGATATACGCGACCAGACGCTTGTCACCATCGTCTGTTTCGTGTGCCATGAGCACGGCTGTGCGGACTGACGGATGCTGGCTCAGGATTGCTTCGATCTCACCTGGTTCAATGCGGAATCCGCGCAGCTTGATCTGATCGTCGGTACGCCCCAGGAACTCAAGTTGGCCATCGGGGCGCCAGCATGCCAGATCACCGGTTTTGTACAACTGCGCGCCGGGTTGGCTGTTGAACGGATCGGCGATAAACTTTTGCGCTGTCAGTTCGGGGCGATTCAGATAACCGCGTGCCACACCGGCACCGCCAATGTGGATCTCTCCCGCTACACCTATCGGCACCGGCTGCAACTGGCGGTCTAAAACGTAAACCTGCGTGTTGTGAATGGGCAAGCCTATCGGCACACGAGCCAGGTTTTCCAAGTTTTCTGTATTGCAGATGATTTGATAGACGGTCGTGGTGATGGTCGCCTCAGTAGGACCATATGCGTTCAAGAACCTGTGCGGTTGTGTGAGGTTCGCCCACTGCCGTAGCTTCTCTACTGATGGGCTTTCCCCGCCAACCAGCAACGTCTTTAGCGGCAAGCGGATTGGCGTGTGCACAGCGCTCAACTGGTCTACCCATTGGTGCCAGAACGCTGCCGGTAAATGGAGCACGGTGATGCCGTGCTGTTCGCAGAATTCCAGGAACTGCAGCCCTGAGAGCTCTGTGACCGAGTGCGGCACGACGAGGGTTGCGCCAGTAGCAAGGGCCGTGTAGACCTCCTCGGCACAGGCGTCAAAACTGGGCGACACGAATTGTGCCATGCGATCGCCAGTCGTTAGTCCCATCTGCTCGGTCATCGCGAGCACGTGATTCACCAACGCCCGGTGGAAAGCCGTGACCCCTTTGGGCGCGCCAGTGGAACCTGAGGTGTAGATGATGTAGGCCGGATCGTCGGGTTTGATCCCGCTGACTGGCGTGTCATCGCTTTCGCATGCGATAGCATCCCAATCAGTGTCCAGGTTAACCACCCTGGCTACGCCGGCCGGCAGACGCTCTGCTAATACTGCCTGGGTCAGCAGCACCGTCAGGTTCGAATCTCGCAACATGAAGGCGAGCCGCTCTAGCGGGTAGGCCGGGTCCAGCGGCACATATGCTGCGCCGGCCTTTAGCACCCCCAGCATGCCCAGCACCATCCTGGGCGAGCGCTCGACGCATAGCCCCACTAATGTGCCGGGTCCTACACCCAAGCCACGCAGGTAATGCGCCAACTTATTGGCTTGCTGGTCCAACTGCTGATACGTCAGCGCCTGATCCTTACCCAACAGGGCGGTCGTATCGGGTGTGCGCCTGGCCTGTGCTTCGATCAACTGATGCACGCACAGGTCGCTGGGGTAGGGAACTGCGGTGTCATTCCACTCGACAAGCAACTGGCGCTGTTCGGCTTTTGACAGCAGTGGCACGCTACTCAGTGGCAGATCCAAATCCGTTGCAAAGCTCTCCAAGATCCTCTGCAGGTGGCCCAGCATCCGCCTGATCGTCTCTGGGTCAAAACGACGGTTGTCGTAGGCCACTTTCAACATGAGTTCTTGTGCCGGTCCAGCAACCACCGTCAGGGGATAGTTGGTTTGTTCAATCGACCGCACATTCGTGATCTGCAAGCCGCCTTTATCCAGCGAATCCGCTGAGACAGGATAGTTCTCGAAAACAAGGATGCTGTCGAACAACGGCTGGCCGCGCGGGACTTCGCTCCAGCCCTGGATCTGCACCAGCGGACAGTGCTCGTACTGGCGAAGTTGCGCCTGTTGCGCCTGCAACTGCTGGAGCCAGGGGATGAGCCGGGCGTGCGGAGGCAGCGCCACCCGCACGGGTAGGGTGTTGATGAACAGCCCGACCATGGACT
>JAMDDR010000464.1 GCA_023488685.1 Chloroflexota bacterium
TTTTGGTTTCACCCCCCCCTGGCGAAAATAGAACGGATGTGCTATCATCTGGGTATGTAGAACAATTGTTCCGCCGCTGCGGCGAACTTGTTCCCGCGGTGGCGACTGTGCTGGCATGAACACATCGTTAACCATAACCGCACAGCAATACTATTAGATGCCCACTTGACGGGTGGGTTACGCATTAAGCCCTGACGATGGGCCCCATCCATCGATGGACTGCATCGATCGAGGGCTTGTTTAAGGAGAGATCGACATGACTTTTCGTAAGGCAACCCGAACACAAAAGAAGCTGCGCATGGCCTTGCACGGGCCGTCCGGCAGCGGCAAGACGTTCACGGCGCTCGAGATTGCCAAGGGTCTTGGCGAAAAAATCGCAGTCATCGACACCGAGCGTGGTAGCGCGTCGCTATACGCCGACCGCTTCGGGTTCGACGTGATCGAGTTGGATTACTTTAGTGTTGATAACTACGTCAAGGCCATCGGGGAGGCGGTCGAGGCTGGTTATGACGTGCTGGTGATCGACAGTCTGAGCCATGCCTGGGCCGGCCTGGGCGGTGTGCTTGACTCAGTGAACAGCGTCAAGGGGAATGTATTCACCGATGGTTGGGGCAAGGTGGGCACCCCGCAGCAGAATCGCCTGTTGGACGCCATCCTGAAGGCGCCGATGCACGTGATTGCCACGCTGCGTGTGAAGACGGATTACGAGGTCGAGAAGGATGAGCGCGGCAAGGCATCCCCGAAGAAGATCGGCCTGGCGCCGGTGCAGCGCGACGGCGTGGAATACGAATTTGACATCGTCGGCTCGCTCAACATCGAGAACACGCTCACCATCGAGAAGAGCCGCATGGTGGATCTGGCCGGCCGGATCATCCCCAAGCCGGATCGCAAGCTGGGCCATCACATCATGGCCTGGCTGAACAGCGGCGAGCCGCCACAGGCGAAAGTAAACCCCGACGACGCGCCAGTGTTTCGCCGCATCCTGGATGAGGAGATCGGCCGCATCAACACTTGGAAGCGGGCGGACAACGAGGATGCTTCGGCCGGTACAGGGCAGGTTCTGACACGCGATCGTGCGGCCATCATCGAGTGCTACAAAGCCGTGAAAGGCGTTGCCACCTCCATCGATCTGCAGAACGTGGTGATGCAGAATCCGGCCACGTCATCGATGAATGCCAGGCAAATTCTCGACGCGGCTGATGCCATCGCGCAGGCGTGTGACACCGCACTCATGCGCGAACCGGTGTTCTAGGGCGTCAGACTCAGATTCAGACTCAGACTCCCGGAGTCTCCGAGACTCCGGGAGTCTGAGTCTGATCGCTCATGACATAGGGTTGTCAGGAAGGGCGGTTACCATGAGCGGCAGCGAACGATCCAACAAGCGATTGGTCGTCAACAGCAGCTTTCATGAGTCAGAGACGTTGGCCTGTGCCGAACACCATCCTGGCCCAACCCACCTTCGCGGAGGAGCAGGCGTTGATCCGGTTTGTGCAAAGTGATCCATCTGTCCGCCTGGTCTCGCTCCAGGCGGGTGCCCAGGGTCCCGTCACTTATACGTGGGACCAACTGGTTTTTGTGCGGACAGTAGAGGACACATGCCTGATCTGGAACACCGCCTGCCCGAACCCGCTGTGCTACGTCACGCCTGGCCAACAGGCAGATGGCGACAGCCAGCCGGTAACGCCGGCGCCGCCCGGTGGTTCCATCGACCGTGCCCTGTCGCCCGTCATTGAAGTCACCCTGACCGGCCGGACCTGCGCCTATGCCAGCGTGGTTAGCCGTATCGCGGGACCGTTGCGCATCCGGGATCGGGATGCCCGCAGCTTGTGGGATGCTAGCAGGGGGCGTTGGATCACCGGGTGGTGGGAAGTCGAGGCGCGCTTAAGGGCCAGCCTGGCGAACCTGGAGCAGTTCGCCGCCTGGCACAGTGCCATCTTCGACTGGATCAATCACCATTGGCAGCGCGTGATCCCGGACGATTAGGACAGCGTGCTGACGCGCCAACACTCCCGGAGTCTACGAGACTCCGGGAGTGTTGGCGCGTATCAGCGTTACGGCACAGACTTGACCTGGCGCAGACAGGCGGTGGGCGAGCGCCTGAGCGTGGCGTAAAAGCGGTCGATGGTCATGCCGGCTGCCTGTTGCAGTGACGGCAGGTAATTGTCGTAATAGCCCTCGACGGTCATGCCTAGGCTCTGTTGCAAGGCTTCCGTCGTAGGCGCGCCGTTCCAGGCATCCAGCAGCGTTTTGTACTGCTCGGGCTGGTCAGGCTGTGCCAGCAGCAAACCGATGTGGTGGACGTAAGCCAGGCTCGGGCAGACGCGCGCCGCGCCTGGGGTGCCCAGCAGCGCGCCGTCGTATCGGATTGCCACTCCCTTCTGCTCATAGACCACTTCAAGCGAAAACAAGAAGGGCGTATTGCGCTCAGTGGTTGCATCGTAGGCCGCCAGCATGACTCGCGAGGGTTTGCCATACTTGGTCAGGATACGCTGCAGGGAGAACGACTGCCAGTCGCGCTGAAACACTTTCGTGGCTTCCCCGATCCGCCTGTCACCATCCATTTCGATGGACGACACCAGGCCATCCTGGAGCGCGATGTCCACGGAAATCAGGTAGTTGTACTGCTCCGTCTCGCCGTTGCCCGCGATGGTGCTTTGGAGGTTAAACCGTGTAAAACCATCCCCGGTGACGTGGAAACGCTGCTCTGCAACCATCTCCAGGCTGCTGGTGGTGATGGGTTTGCCTGGTTCGATTCCCCACAGGCATGGCAAATCACATCCGCCGTTGGACTTGAGCATACCTTGCGCGAACTGTGTGGATTCGTCGGGACCCAGGGTTGGGTAGGGCGTGGGCGCCGGTGCGCTAGGCGATGGGGTGACCGGAACGACCGTAGGCGTTGCTGGCGGCACAGAAGGCGTTGGCGGCGCGGGGCTCGTGGTCGCAGCGGCGACCGAGGTCGTGCGCTCGGATCCGAGGATCGCTCGAGGGACCTGCACTGGAATCCTGGATGCCAAAGGGGGAAAAAGATGGTTCGAGGAGCTCGCAGGCGCGGCACCGCGATGGTCTGGACGGGGGCGGTCGCCCTGGCAGCCGGGTCCGTCGTAGCCGGAGGCAGCGCCGTCGCCGCCACGGCGCATCATGTGAGCCGGTCTTCTGAAAAGCCGGTCCTCATCGGCCTCGCGACTCCGCTGACGGGCGGGGATCCGAGCGAGGGCAA
>JAMDDR010000543.1 GCA_023488685.1 Chloroflexota bacterium
CGCCGTGCAAGCCATCCTGGTACCCTTTGAGGGTGATAAAGCGACGGCGGAATTCGCGCAATGGTTGGAGCAGGAAGTTGCGCAGTTTCGGCCGCACCCCCTGCTTGAACAGAATCCCAGCATCCAACTCTGCGTAACGGCGCTGCTTCACATGGAATTGCGCAACGTTATCGTAGTTGTAATGAACGAGCGTGTGGCTTAGATACCCCATCGTGCCGGTAAATTCAGCGACCTCATGCACGTCACGATTCGGATTGAAGCTGGCGCGTCCCACCTTGAACAGACGCGCTTGAAAGTCAGGGTACCAGCCTGCCCCCCGCGTGAGCTTGCCGAATAGATAATTATCGCGTGGCGCTGACCACACAGGGTGATCATCGCTGCGCGTGACCTCGCGAATCTCCTGAGCCAGTTCGTCAGTACAACGTTCGTCGGCATCGACGAAAAACACCCACTCGGTAGAGGTCGAGGCAAGTGCGGCGTTGCGCTGCTGTGCAAAATTCTGAAACGGATGTTGTATCACATGTGCGCCGGCGTCCTGAGCAATTTGCACGGTATCGTCTGTGCTGTAAGCGTCAAACACAATCAACTCGTCCGCCCATTGAAGCGTATTCAGGCACGCACGGATGTGGCGCTGCTCGTTCAGCGTGAGAACAATGGCGGCGATTCTGGCTGATCGGGCGCTCATGCCCGATTCATCATGAGATGGTATTGACATTGCCATCATTGTAAAACGACGTTGGATGACTACACAGATTTCAAGATTTGCGGTATCATTTGCACACTCTAGCGGGCCTACCTGATAGGCACGCTTGTGGCGACGTGGCCAAGTGGTAAGGCAAGGGTCTGCAAAACCCTCATGCGCGGGTTCAATTCCCGCCGTCGCCTCCTTCAACCTACTGATAAGCACCTCGCCCGGCCCATCTGCCTGGCCACCCAGGCAGAAGCAACACCAGCAGCAGCGAAACAATCGAAACGATGCGACCCTTCCCCAAACGCATGGGCTAAAACTCCCCAAGTGTACGCCCTTCTAACCGAATAATCCTATAAAATGAGCGTAGGGTATGCCAATAACCACATGAATCCAAGGTGCCATGAACCGCGTTGACCGGCTATTCGCCATTCTTCTGCTGCTCCAGCGCAAACGTTGTGTACGCGCTCAAGATCTTGCCTTAAAGTTCGAGGTCAGCGAGCGCACGATCTATCGTGACATGGAAGCGCTGTGTGAGAGTGGCGTGCCGATCCTGGGCACACCGGGCGAAGGCTACGAGCTCATGCCAGGCTATTTCCTTCCGCCATTGCTCTTTTCAGCCGCTGAGGCCAACGCATTGTTCCTGGGTGCCAGGATGCTGCTCGCCAACACCACAGGCCGGGTATCCGCCGATGCCGAGCATGCACTGGCAAAAATCACGCTCGTGCTGCCATCCGACATGCGTGCCGAGGTCGAACGACTGACGGAAGTCATCCGGATCCTTGGTCCTGCCCGCAAATTCGACCTGTATGAGCCGCACCTGGCCATGATGCAACAGGCGGTGCGCGATCATCGTGTCGTGCATATGCGCTATCACAGCCTGAGCCGCGATGAAACCACACAGCGGGATGTGGAACCCCACGAATTGTTTTATCTGGGCGGCATCTGGTATGTGGACGGTTTCTGCCGACTGAGGCAGGAGTTCCGGGGCTTTCGACTTGATCGAATCGAGGAGATGCAGTTACTGACGGAGAGCTTCGAGATACGCCAGCCGCCCCCGCCTGCACCGCACCAGCCGACGATCGTGCGTGTGCGCTTCGCCGGCCAGATACTCCGTTGGGTGCGCGAACGGCAACACTATTCGTTTCGTGGCGAAGAAGCAGTCGAGGACAGCATGGATAAGATATTGACGTACCACGTCGACAACTGGTCCGAACTCGTCCCATGGCTGCTGGGATGGGGCGCAGCCGCCATTCCACTTGAACCCCTTGAATTTCGTGAGGCGATCCATCGTGAAGCGCTTAAAATTGCTGAACAATCGGCATAAAACCAAGTTACGCCATTTTTCAATTTTGAAGAACGACGTGGATCTGACATCTTTGTTGCAACCATGACTTTGCCACCGACAGAATCGCGCAAGGCGCGTTGCCACACCTTCCCCACGCTGGGCCAACGTGCCGCGTTGTGGTACTACCCACAAGTGACCGGCGGCGTGCTACGCGTGCTGTGGAACGCGGTCTGCATTTACACGGCCCGATTTGCCCCCACATTCGGAATAAAACACGTGTTATACCGTGCCATTGGCGCCAGGGTCGACCGATACGCCGCCGTCGGGCTGGGTGTAACCTTCGATATCTTCTTCCCACAGGACATCACGATCGAGGCTGACGCGACGGTGGGCTACAATACGACGATCCTGGCACACGAGTTCACCCGCCACGAGTGGCGACGCGGACCAGTACGAATTTGCCGGGATGCGACGATTGGCGCAAATTGCACCATCCTGCCTGGTGTAATCATCGCGGAGGGTGCCACCGTGTCGGCCATGAGCCTGGTCAATCGCGATGTCCCGCCGGGCGCTTTCGTAGGCGGTGTGCCAATCAGGTTGTTGGGGAGTGTTGGGGAGTGAATAAGCAAACAAGCAAAAAGAACGGAGTGGCGCTGTGAGATGGGCTAGAAAGATAAGCGATTGGATCATACGTGAGCCACTGCTGGCCTATGGCCTGGCGGTGGCCAATTTCATCGGCTTTGTCATCGGCACAGTGTTTTGGTATGGCGACTTCTTTTTGACGGCCGGACCACCTTTATGGTCTTTTCCTTTCATCCCAGATTGCCCGTTGGCGGCCGGCGTGTTCAGCCTGGCGTTGATCCAACAACACCGTGGCCGGTCGAACAATCTGCTCAATCAATTTGCCGGTGTGTTCAACATCAAGTACGGCACCTGGACGATGACTTTCTGGCTGTTGTATTGGACACGCACCGGTGATTACAACTTTGTTTCACTTCTGATGTTTGCCACACACCTGGGCTTAACGATCCAGGGGTTGCTGATCCTGCAATATTTGCACGCACCGAACCTGCGTGACACACTGATCGTGTTTGCATGGTTCGTGCTCAGCGACATCGTGGATTACGCGCCGATCGCACCTGGCCGGGGTGGTTACGGGTGGTACCCACCACTCCCATTAGGGACCCAGTTAGTGCCGCCCATGCTGGCCCACGCAGTCATGATGAGCTGGCTCCTCAACGGCATTCTGCTGTTACGCGTGATGATACAGCGCATGAGGTTGGGTAAGTTACAACGTGCTCAGGGGTAGATGAACGCGCCGAGTGGGGAAATGCCCCTACGCAGATTCGAACTGCGACCTACGGCTTCGGAGGCCGGCACTCTATCCATTGAGCTATAGGGGCAACTGGCTAATTGTAGCACGAGCATTTGAACTGCATCGACAATTACACGTGTTTGTGTGCAGCCTAAGCCGTTTCACACCTGTCCTGTGACGAGTATAATCGCGGAATTGCTTGCACCGGGTAAATCGCGCTGCAGGCGCTGTTGAACTTCAGACGTTGCGTTTTACACATCACATTAACATGTCTTTGGTTGTACTCAAATTTGGCGGCACATCGGTAGGCGATGCACAATCGATGCGCCAGGTCGCACGTATTACACACGAGGCCACATCAACGTGGAATCAAGTCGTCGTCATCACGTCGGCGATGGGCAAATCCATCAACTCGCGCGATAGCATGAAAGTGACCGACGCGCTTCTGGTAGCAGCGCGCACCGCGGCGGATGGCGATAGCGACACCTTTCACCGCATTCGCCGGGAACTGAGTGATAAACACCAGGCAGCAATCGAAGCAGTGATTGCCAATGCTGACGAGCGTCTGCGCATTCAAGAGGAGATCGACCAGCTTCTCAGTGGCTTCGAAATCCTTTGCGCCAGTGTGCGAGTGCTGGGCGAGGTGACGCCGCGCGCGCTCGACGCCATCAGCGGATTGGGCGAGCGCATGGCCGTACGCATCCTCGCCGGCGCACTCCGCACACAAGGGGTCCCCGCCGAACCGATTGACGCGACTGAGCTGATCGTGACCAACGATCACTATCAGTCAGCCATGCCATTGATGGAGGCCACACGCGACAAAGCGCGAGCGCGCCTGTTGCCTTTGCTCGCAGCCGGAATCGTGCCAGTTGTCACCGGATTCATCGGCGCAACCGCCGCTGGTGTGCCCACCACTTTGGGCCGCGGTGGGAGCGATTACAGTGCGAGCATCATCGGCGATGCCCTGGATGCCAGCGAGGTTCACAACTATACAGATGTGGATGGCGTACTGACTGCCGACCCGCGCATCGTCCCCGAAGCCCGCACCATCCATACGCTCACCGGGCAGGAGATGTCGGAGCTTGCATTCTTCGGCGCACAGGTGCTGCACCCAATGACCATCGCGCCATTGTTGGAGAAGAAGATCCCGCTGCGGGTAAAGAACACCTTCAACCCTGCTCACCCTGGCACACTGATCCTGTACGAGGCAGCGAGACAGGAGGGGGCTAACCGCCGTGATGGCAACATCAAGGCGGTGACGGTGATCGATCGTGTCAGTATGGTGACAGTCGCCGGGCGCGGCATGAAAGGAGTCCCAGGAATTGCGGGTCGCACCTTCATGACGGTCGCACGCACGAACACGAGTGTGCTCATGATTTCGCAGGCCTCGGCCGAGCAGAGCATCTGCTTTGTCATCCCACAATCGTCCGCCACAAAAGTGGTGCTTGAGCTCAAGCGAGAGTTGGGCCCGGAGTTATCCACTGGTGAAATCGACCACATCAGCACACTAGAGGACGCGGCCATCGTGACCGCCGTTGGTATGGGCATCGCCGACACGCCTGGGGTCAGTGGTAAAGTATGCAGTGCAATTGGCAAGATCGGCGTTAACATTTGTGCCATTGCACAAGGCTCCTCCGAATGTGGAATCAGCCTGGTCGTCTGTGGAGCCGATAGTAAGGAAGCTGTGCGCGCCATACACGCCTTAACCGTCGCGTAACGTCGGGCCGTGGGTTCAGAGGTGTGCATGACGATACCTCACTGGTAGCACGGGCGCGGTAAGCCTTCATTTGTTTGTTCACTGGGTCGAGTCCGTCTCGACCCAGGCAAAATAAACGCTTTTTCAAGGTAACAGAAAGGATTGGAACAAAATGGAACAGATTGATGCACGTGTCGCAGATTTTGAAGCAGAGGCGTATCAGAACGATGAGATCAAGAAAGTCAAACTATCGGATTACAAGGGCAAGTGGGTAGTGCTCATCTTCTATCCTGGAGATTTCACCTTCATCTGCCCCACAGAGCTTGAGGAGGCAGCGACCTACTACGATCAGTTCAAAGGTTGTGGCGCCGAGGTGTTCGGCGTGAGTACCGACTCGGTATGGGTACACAAGGCATGGCACGATGAATCAGCCGCGATTAGCACGGTACAATATCCATTGATCGCCGACCCAACCGGCAAGCTCAGCCGGCAATTTGGCGTTTACATCGAGGCAGAAGGCGTGGCGCGGCGCGGCAGTTTCATCATCGATCCCGATGGCGTCCTCCGGGTGGCCGAGATTCACAACAACAGCATCGGCCGCAACACCAAGGAGCTATTGCGCAAACTACAAGCCGCCATGTTCGTCCGCGAAAATGACGGCGAAGTCTGCCCCGCAAGCTGGGAACCCGGTAAGACTACGTTGCAGCCCGGCCTGGCGTTGGTAGGCAAGATCTAAGGTCTGGAGATTAGAGATTGGGAGATTAGAGATTCAGTGGGATTGTCATCACCAATCTCTAATCTCTAATCTCCAAGTTACTATGGAAAGATCGTTCGTCGTTTTGATCGGCCGGCCTAACGTCGGCAAGAGCACGCTGTTCAACCGGCTGATCGGCGAACGCCTGTCGGTGGTGGACGACCGCCCTGGGACAACGCGCGACCGCGTGCAGGCCATTGCGGACTGGCGCGGTATGGAATTCACTATCGTAGATACGGGTGGTCTTGAGCCACTGGAATCCCTCCGCAGCGGCGAGCAACGTGCCCTGGCTGAAGCCTCCACCGATTTCGTGCACGAAATCCGCGATCAGGTGGAAGTCGCCATCGCGGAAGCGGACATCATCATCTTCGTTACAGATGCGCAGACTGGCTTGACTGGTGCGGACGAAGCGGTAGCCGACATCCTGCGCAAACAGATCGGTCAACGCCAGAAGGCCGGCAAACACATTCCGCCCGTCCTGGTCGCGGCCAACAAAACCGAAACCACGAATGCGCGTGACACCAGCCCCGAGTTCTACCGACTCGGCCTCGGCGATGTGTATCCGATCAGCGGGATGTACGGCGAGGGCACCGGCGATCTGCTCGACGCGGTTGTGCAGTTGATCCCGGAACAATCCGCGACGCCGCCTGACGAGTCCATCAAAATATCTCTCGTCGGCCGGCCAAACGTCGGCAAGTCGTCGCTGTTCAACCAGTTGATCGGTGAGTCACGCGTGATCGTCAGTGACATCCCTGGCACGACGCGCGACGCAATCGACACACGGATTGAGATCAAAGCCTTTGACGCCTCCATCGCCATCACCCTGATCGATACAGCCGGTATACGCAAGCGCGGCACGATTGAAGTCGGTGTAGAGAAGTACAGTGTGCTGCGTGCGTTTAAAGCCATTGAACGTGCCGATGTAGCGCTATTGCTCATCGACGCAGTCGATGGGATTACGGCACAGGACGAACACATCGCTGGGTACATTCTTGATGCGAACAAGAGCGCTGTGCTCATCATCAACAAGTGGGATACCATCGAGAGCGCGGAGAAGGTTGAACGCATCGCGAAGCCGGTCAAGGGGTTGGGCATGCTGACTGAAAAAATGCAGGTCTTCATGCAAAATGCGCAGACGCGCTTCAACTTTATGGCGTACGCACCCGTGCTGTTCGTCTCGGCTAAAACTGGATTCCGCTGTGACCAGATACTGCCCACCGCTGTCCGCGTTTATGAGGCACGCAATATGCGCATTCCCACCTCAGACGTGAACCGCATTCTGCGCGAGGCCACAGAGAAACACGCACCGCCAACCAAGGGGAGCAAGCGACTCAAAATATTCTATGGGTCACAAGTTGGCACGAACCCTCCCACCTTCCTATTTCACGTCAATGACACTGAGTTGATGCACTTCTCCTACCGGCGTTATCTCGAAAACGCCATCCGTGATGAATTTGGTTTCCTGGGGACACCGATCCGGCTTTCATTCCGTGGCCGGCGTGAAGATGGTTGAACATCACCTGCATACGTCATGCCTAACGCGTTGTTGAAGACCGCTTTTTGCGTAAACGAGCCCGCCCGATCACGTCATCCCCGTACTTCGCCCGCAGGCGATCCGTCACATGGGCGAGCGCCGTACGTTGCTCCCGCCATTGGTAGTCGAACATATTGAGTTGATCGGCCGACGGCTCCAGTTCACTCACGCTCACACCGAGCAGGCGTATACGTTGCCCATTCTGCCACACCGCCAACCATAATGACTCCGCGATGGAGAAGATCTCATCAACCAACTGAGTAGCCGCCGGCAGTGTCGCCTGGCGTGTGATCGTGGAGAAGTCAGGCCAGCGCAACTTGAGCTGCACCGTGTGCGCGTACAACCCCTCCGCGCGTAACCGTTTAGCAACCTCGTCACTCATCGTCAGTAATTCCACTCGCAACGTCTCGTGATCGCTGATATCGCGTGCGAAGGTGCACTCACTGCTGAAGGACTTGGCTAGGTGATCCGAAGATACAGGTGAACGATCGATCCCGCACGCCCGCTCAATGACATGGGATGCATTGATTCCGAAGAGGTCGTCCAGGCTGCGTGGATCAGCCTGCGCCAGTTGGCCAATCGTCTCGATACCACGGGCACGCAGCCGCGCCGCCGTTGACTTGCCAATCCCCCACAGTTCGTCAACGGACATCGGCGCAAGGAAGGACGCTTCTTCACCGCCGGTCACCACTAATATCCCATTCGGTTTGGCGCGGCCGCTGGCAATCTTCGCGACAAGTTTGCTGCTGGCAACGCCGATGGAGGCTGGCAGATTGAGTTCACGACGGATGCGTGATTGCACCTCGCGCTCGAGCGCGTGTGGTTCTTCACGCAGACCGGTCGCGTCGACGAATGCTTCGTCAACAGACAATTGCTCGAACGCACGACCGTAGTCGCGCAATATCGCCATCACACGGCGAGAATAATCCGCGTATGCTTCCCTGTGTGTCGGCACAATGGCAAGATGAGGGCAAAGGCGGAGGGCCTGGATAGATGGCATCGCGTTGCGCACCCCAAACGCACGTGCCGCATATGAGGCCGAGCACACGACACCGCGCCCTTGTGGCGTACCACCGACAATGAAGGGCTTCCCACGCAGTTCGGGATCACGCAATTCTTCGACTGAGCAGAAGAATGCGTCCAGGTCTACGTGCAGGATGACGCGTGACAGGCCGATCACATTTTCCATTGCTGCTGTGAGATAGCCAGGACACTGCTTACCGATCCAGCTAATGAGCCAGATGCGCCTTAATCCGCCGCGCCAGGTGAGCAACGACACGGGCTATCGCTTCTTCACCGCGCTGTGCTGTTGCCAGGCGTGCATCTTCACCCATCTGCGCGAAGAGCGGGTCCGCGGGATCATAACGCACCGCGGGGTATTGTTGGTTGGCGGGGACGGCCAGTCCCTGTGGCCACGAGCTGGAATCGCGACCAGGCTGCATAGCTGACATTTCCACGTATTCGGGCAGCAGCGCCAGACCATACGATGTTTCTTCACGAGCCGCATGGTCGCCGGGCAGTAGTAGATCCGGCCTGCCAATCGACGCCTCCGTACCCCACAGGATCATCGTCTCCGGGTGCTGTTGCTGAACCTGATCCAATTGGCGACCAACAATCTGCTCCCACGGATAATGTCCCATCAGCAACACGATCACGCGGAAGCCGTACAGAATCAATCGGTCGACGGTATTGACGACGATGGCACGCCCGGCCTCTTCGGGCTGGTAGAAGGTCCACATGAAATCGCCGTGGCCACCCACTCCACCCCACCACATGACAGGCAGGACCACGCCGCCGGTCTTCTGCGCAAGCCGCACACAGATGCGATCAGCTTTGATCCCATCGAAACCAACAGGCAATTGCCACCCGTGGTGTTCCAGCAGCCCGAGTGGCCAGTAGGCGATGGGCGTTGTCTTTACCAGTCCTGCCAGTTCATCAGGTCTGAGTTGTTCATACCGTTTCCACGTGATTGGAATATCCATTTGCATGCCTCCAGTCAATGATGTCTCACGTTTTGCGTCGCGTCAACCACGGTTACTCGCTCATGCCGCCGGCGCTTCCACATCCGGTTCGACAATCTGTGCTGTTCCAAGGTCACCCTTCCACAAGTGCTGCATCTCCTCGCAACCCGCCAACAGTTCATCGAGAGTACCAGCCGCGTCAACCTTTCCGTCCTTCAAGACAACGATATGATCCGCACGGCGCAAAGCTATCCGCCGGTGTGAGACAACCAGACACGTCACGCCAGTGCGCTCACGCCGATCGAACACACGTTCCCACAGCTTGCGCTCTGTCTCCACGTCAAGCGCGCTCGATAGATCGTCGAACACAAGCAGCTCTGGATCGCGCACGAACATGCGTGCCGCCGCCGCCCGTTGGCGTTGCCCACCGGAAAGTTTTACACCGCGTGAACCGACCATTGTCTCCAAGCCATGCTCAAACTCAGCCAGATCCTGCTCCAACACCGCTGAATAGACGGCGCCCTGCAGATCGACTTCTCCCTCGGGCAATCCCATCAAGATATTATCTTTTAACGCGTCTGTGAAGAGACGCGGCACCTGGGCGGTATATGCGCTGCGTGGCGGGGCAAAGAACGAGCCTGGATCGTGGACCAGGTCGCCATTCCAGCGTACTTCTCCATCGTCTTTTGGCAGCAAACCCAACAACACGCGCAACAGCGTTGTTTTTCCGGAACCGATACGCCCCGTAATGACGGTGAACGACCCACGCTGTAGATGCAGGTTGATCCCGTTGATTCCACGCTTGGTATCGGGATAACAGTACGTCAGACCGCTGACCTCCAAAACATTCAGTTGATGCGTGGGCGTTTTAGGTTGGAACGGTACCGCCGGCGGTTCACTGCGCATATAGATCGGCCCGTGCTTGACCAGCGTCCGTGGCGGCGCCCCTTGCAACAGTGTCACCATGCGCCCAAACGACACACCAGACTGCTTGTAGCGTGCCAGGAACATGCCAAACATACCGGTTAAATCCGTCACCCAACCCAGGTAGAACACAAACAACGTGAAATCACCCACGGTAAAGGTGCCTGCCTGGATGGCGCTACCGGCAAGCAGCAGGATCAATCCCGTGCCCAGGTTTACAGCATTCCAAAACACAGACTCCAGCAACTGGTTGAACAGGCGATCCTTCAGAGAAGCCACGCGGCGCACCTCGTTGAGCTTGTCAAAATGCGCAATCATCCGGGACTCTGCGCCAGCCACCTTGACCGCTTGCACCGCACCGAATAACTCACCTATGAAACCGGTAACCGCCCCAGTAGCTTGACGACTGGCCTGGCGGTATTTCTCGATGCGTTTCATCGCCAGGTTCGCCGCGGCCACAACGCCCACCAGCGGCCCAAACACAGTCACCGTGATCACAGGGTTGATGCCAAACATGACGACCAGCGCGATTGCCGCAAAGATCGCAAAAGACAGCACGAAGAACAGCTCGTTGAGCGTGTTAACAACATCATCCACGTCGTCGCGGAAACGACTGACCGCTTCACCTGGCGAGCTTGGGACAGAACGGGCTCCTGGCCGATCCAGGATACGCTCGAACATATTTTTGCGCAGCAACGCGCCGCTGGTGAAATTGACGGTAAAGTGCACAAAGATGTCGGCGAAGATCACCATCGCACGCCCCACACCCGTCGCAACAAGCAATGCCGCGAGCGCCTCTGGTGTCAGGCTCAACTGCGCTTGCCCCGTCAATGTGTTGAAAAATTCGCGCATGATCAATCCGCTTGCTTGTGAAGCAACACAGAAGATCAGGATGCGCATGATCAGTATGCCCAGATAGAGCCATGGGCTATAACGTACCATCTGCCACCAGAATTGCCTGATTTTCATATTACCTTGGTCACCCTCGAGACCCCAGACCCTTTTCACAATCATGAAGCCGATGAAGGCACTTCAAGCCAGCACTTCCTCAAGACCCGTTTGCAACAAGCCGTAGAAACGAGAGCTGGTATCACGTGCCAGATCCTCGCGCGCGCCATATTCAGTCACGCGGCCTTTATCGAGGATCATGATTTGATCCGCGCGATGTACGGTTGCAAGCCGGTGCGCGATGATAATCGCCGTGCGGCGGGGTGCATGCAGCAACCGATCGACGGCGTGCTCGATCAACTGCTCTGTTGCCGGGTCGAGCCTTGACGAGGCCTCGTCGAGGATGACCAATCCCGGTTCTTTCAGGAAAATGCGCGTAAATGCCAGCAACTGCGCCTCGCCCGCCGACAAACCGCCGCCACCCGAAGCCAGTTCTGTATCCAGGCCGTGTGCCAGCGAACAGTACCAACTCCACATCCCCAGGTCTTCGATGGTCCGCAACACACGCTCATCAGAGATCGATTTATCAAAAAACGTGAGGTTATCACGCACACTGGCGTTGAATAACTGCACGTCTTGAGTCACCATGCCGATGTGCTGGCGCAGGTCGTCCAGTCGCAGAGCGCGAATATCCGCCATCGCCTCAGCATCACCCAGGCGGACGGCACCCTGATCAGGATCATAGAGACGAAACAGCAGGCGAGCCAGGGTTGTCTTGCCACTCCCGGTCCGCCCGAGCAGACCAAGCACGGTGCCAGGTTGTAGCTTGAACGACACGGCTTGCAACACAGGCTCTGCTGCCTCATATCCGAAGGAGATGTCCTGGAATTCCACTGCCAGGGGACCGGGCGGGAGTTGCGCGGATTGCACAACATGCCCATCTGGGTGCATGCTCGGGTTTTCCACGACTGCTTCGCCATGACCGTTCGCACGTACTTGTATGCGAAGATTGGCTCGCAGATCACCCTTATGTGTATCGTGGTCGGTGCTGCCTACGGTAAAAGCGCCACTGACGACAGGCTCATGGATATTGCTTTTCACCTGCCGTAGTCCTTGTATACGTGTAATGCTCGCTCCAGCTTTCTGTAAATCGCCCACTTGCTGCGTGATGCGCTCCAACGGCATGAACAGAATGTTCGAGTATTGGAATACAAGAAACACCGTGCCGATACTGATCTGGCCGGACTGGTAAAGCATCGCCCCCACGACGAAAGCCACGGCGTTGCCCACGGTGAATAAGATCCAGGTCGTGTTGACCATGATGTTCACCATCAACCCGGCCTTGAGTTCCTTCCGCCAGCGCGCTCGCATCAGACGGAAGAAAGAACCCATCACGTAAGGCTTCGCGCCGCTGGATCGAATATCCTCCGTCCCAGCCAGGCGCTCCTCCAGAAAGCCAAACATCTCGGCGCTGGCCTGGCGTGACGCTTCCCAGTGTGGCGTGGCAATGTTGCTTAGCCGTAACAGCGCTAACAGCGCGAGACCGGCGAACGTCGTCAGCGCCAGACCGATACGCCAGTCCTCCCTGAACAGCAGAACCAGGATGCCAGCAAGCAACACGGTATTGCCCAGCACCTGGATGACGAACTGTGAGAAAAAGTTCGCCAGCGCGGCAACATCGCCATCGATACGCTCGATCAGTTCTCCCGGCGTATGGGCATTGTGAAATGACATATCCAGGGACAGACAATGCTGTGCCAGGTCGGAACGCAACTTATTCGTCGCCGTCCACGCTACGTTCTCGCTGACATAGGTGGCTGAAACCGCCACCACCTGTTGTCCCAATGCAATCAAGATGAACAACACCGCGGCAAGGGCCAGGCTTCCAGTTGCACCCTTGGTCGTCGCCGTATCGATGAAATAGCGCAGGATCTGTGGGTTGATCAATTGCAGACTGATGCTGCAGAGCAGCAACAAGCCAAGCAGAACGGCGCGATTACGTTGTGGCCGCAGATAACCGACTAACAGATTCCAGTACTGCCGGAGTGGAATATCCATAACATCACTGCTTGAAGGGGGTTCGTGTTCGCCCCGCACCTGGTGCGTACGCGTTACTCGCACCCGCTACTGGCGCTCGCTACTCGCGCCGTCGAAGACAAATTCATCCGACGTCAACCCCAATACGTACTCGTCGTGGTAGGCGCCATTCGTGTAGATCATGCGCCGTAAACGCCCCTCGATCTGGAAACCGAGCTTCTGGTGCAGCTTCAGCGAAGCATCGTTGAACGCGTACACATGCACCGTCACTTTCTGATAGCCTAATTCCTGGAAGTAATAGCGCAGGAGTAGACGAATTGCCTCGGACGCGTAGCCTTTGCGCCAATGCGGCCTGAAGATGGCTATGCCATACTTAAATGTGCCGCAACGCCGGTCACACGCCATCGTATTGAGAGTCCCAACGACTTCTCCTGGTGCGCTCTCGATGACCAGGCGGTAGACATCGTTGTGCGGAGGCGTTTGTGCAACCTCGGCCGCCCACTTCCGCGCACCCGCGCTCGAGCGCGGAAATGGGATCTCGTAACACAGACGCGCTTCCTCGGCGTCTTCGTCATTCTTGTGGAAGACTTCCCAGTCTTCCTGCTCCATCGCTCGCAACTGCACGTTCTTCCCTTGCCAGATGTTGTGTGACATGCTTTGCACCTTCCAACGTGACTGTGACACAAACCGATCATCCTCCAGCCACGACACGATCACAGCCAGGTTTTAACTCATTTCCGTAACCATATCGAAATCGCGTAAGGCAGGATTTCGGCTGGATACATACAATCCCCAGAAGTCCTTCGCCAGTGTTGCTGGCTCGGTATCGATGCCATAGGGTTCAAAATACTGGCACAAACGCGTAATATCACGTTGCAGGATGGTGAAGGCATGCCGATTTGTGGCCGGGTCTATCGCCTGCGGGAAATCGATCATCCGCACTTCACCTCGCCAATACAACACGTTATACGCAGACAGATCAGCATGAATGCGGTCGTGCAGCAACATCAGACGCACATTGTCCATCAGCAAGTCAAACAGGTGCCGCGCTTGAGCCGGTGCCAGGGTAACCTGGTTTAGCGTCGGCGCAGGTGCATCAGCCTCACCCAGGTACTCCATCAGAAGAGCGTTGCTACCGCGGATGTAGGGCTTGGGCACCAGCGCGCCCGCCTCATACAACACGCGCATCGTCTCAAATTCATGAGACAGCCACGAGGTGTGCGTCAACTCTTTGCCGTATCTGGTGCCAGTGACAATGGCATGGATGCGCCGATCATCGTGCACCTCTTTCCCTTCCTCATCCAATACTTTACGCCCCTGGCGGTATAAGGCATCGTTCCGCAACTGCCGGAACATGCGCGGCCGATACACTTTGGCAGCGATGAGCTGCACGCGACTCGACGGATGCGCACGGCAACAATAAACCGTGGCTTCTTTGCCGCCCTTTACCTGTCGCAGCACGTCCGTGATGTGGTTATCGTCGTAAAAGCCACCCAGCGCATCGATAATCCATTGGCGCTCGTGTCGCGAACCCTGGTAGGTTGGATTGAACCCCGTCGCCGTTACCAGCGACCCATCAACTGATTGAACTAGTCTGTTGACAACTGCCTGCTGATGTTGCTTCATCTTCTGCGGACGCCCGGGATCCATGCGTTTGCGGGCGCCACGTGGCAGTGCTGGCTCAAACTCGTCATCGTCTGTATCAAATTCGTTCGACATGGTTTCTGTTATGAGAGATGCCGTATACGACGGCGTATCGTGTTTTCAAACAGGTCTGACAGCACAACATTGCGAGAGACGAAAAAGCCACAGGGCTTATTGCACCCCGTGGCCAACACAAACAAAAAGGCCACGGGAGTGAGTGAGTACACTACCCGTGGCCTGCTTATAGTAGTCGTTTACAACGAGCGATCAAACGAAGCAGCGAGGAACGGGCGCACTCACAGCGCGCAATGCGCGCGCATTTCCGATGCCTATGATGTTTTTCATATTTAGTGCGCCTCCTTGTGAAAGATGATCGGAGTGTACACGAAAGCATGGAGGACGTCAAACGTGACCCGTAACCTAGAAGGGTTTCAGCGAGAACTGATCTCACAGCCCGCCCGCGCACATAAGAGCCGGCTTTCGCATCAGCTCTGCTACAGTTAGAATCCGGTCCCGTAACGGAATAAGTTTGGCATGTAATTCCTGCATGCCATCATTCCACTTCAAACCACATACTTGGGGGGAGCAAGTGTGCTATGGCGGCGCATCTCTAAATGTTTGGCCGTAATAGCGAAAGGAGAACTGGATGCGACTTAGGGTGTTTCTGGTTGTAGTAGCAGCGTTATCTACATCACTTACATCACCCAACCTCTTCCGCCTCACCTGGACGATCCTGCCTGCTTCCGCCAGTGCAGGTGAGCGCACCTTTGCAAACGCTTCCACCGACAACCAGCCAAAGCCAGATGCCCCCCCTGTTGCTACACGCAAACCCGTACGACAAGGCCGCTACTTCAACACCTTACCAACCGGGGTGGCGCTCCCCAGCGATGCGCAATGCGCGGCGGCAGTTAAGCCACGCCCGGAAACAATGGGCATCAACACCCCTTACAATACGAAACGTGGGAGCCAGCGATTGGCCAAGAATTTTTTCTCATCAAGCGACCCGCTCGCAAACACGAGAATCGCGTCGCGCGTGACAGGCAATTTCGTCGGCAGCACCGACGAGATCCTGCAGTGGGTGGCATGCAAGTGGGGCATCGATGAGGACATCGTGCGCGCACAAGTTGCCGTAGAGTCCAAGTGGAAACAAGTCAACATCGGTGACTGGCATAGCAACCCCAACCGGTGCCCCCCTGGACATGCACCCGGTGCGGACGGCCGCGAAGGGGTGTGTCCGGAGAGTTGGGGCCTCATGCAGGTGAAATACCGCTTCTTCAGTTCAGCCTGGCCAAGCGCCAAGCAATCGACCGCCTTCAACGTTGACACCGCCTACGCCGTGTGGCGGGCGTGTTATGAAGGCTACGAGACATGGCTCAACGACGTCGATCGCGGCCAGGACTATGCCGCCGGCGACCTATGGGGTTGCATCGGCCGCTGGTATTCCGGCCGTTGGTACACCCCTGCAGCGATCAAATACATTAACGAAGTACAACAGCGCCTCGCCGTGCGTCTTTGGGAACAGCAAAGCTTCCAGCAACCTTAGATGCCATCTCTGGTCCGAGTTGCAGCCCGTGCATGTGCAACGGGTTGTGACAAGGTGAACCGCTCATCCGCAGGCCATCTGTCGTCATCCAAAAACCTGCCGGCGATGAGAGTGGGCCGTTGAGCGCGATCACCACAACCTAACGTACCCGTCTCACGCGACATACGCCTTGGGCGAAAGTGTTTTCGGGCAAGGCATCGTCCGCGTGTGACACGACCAAACGCAAGCA
>JAMDDR010000072.1 GCA_023488685.1 Chloroflexota bacterium
AGCATCGTCCCCCAACGTGATTTTGCCCTGGCCGTAGAACCCGGTGCTGCCCGTTTTGAAGTCTTTGGCGTTGAGAAGAATGGTGCCAACCTCTTTGCCGTCGATCAAGAACTTAACCGTGATGGTGGGTTTGATTTCTGCCATGTTTCCCATCATACCAAATGGTGTAGGGCAGGCTGCCTACCCACACGTCGATGCCCCCGCCATCCGCTGCCTGTGTGCCTTCGAGGTAGCCATAGTCCAGTGGATAGATGAAAGAAGGATAGCGCGGGTGTGCCGTTCCTTTGGGACGGTCGATGCGCACGGTTGACGTGGCGACGAGCTCATCCAATGCTGCCCAAAAAGCCAGGTGGTCCACAGGCGGGATTCTACTGCCAGATGCCTGCAATGGGTGTGTGGCACTGTGGGCACGCGCCGTCCGGTGTGAGGCGGTACGCCTGGATGCGAAAGCCGGTTCGCTCGATCAGCGCCGCGTGGCAGTTCGGGCAATAGGTGTGCTCATACGAGGCGGTACGGCCCGGCAGGACCCCCTGGGCGGGCGTGTTGGCCGGGTCGCGCATCCGGTAATCCTGGTGGAAGGCGGTCACGTGCCAGGGGATATCCGGCGACAGGGATTTGATGAATTGGGCCGCATCGCGCAATTCATCGTCGGAATCGTTGAACCCTGGAATGAGCAGCGTGACGATCTCCAGCCAGAAGCCCATGGCGTGAACCATGCGCGCGCCGTCGAGCACACGGTCGAGCACGGCGCCGAGCGCGCGGTAATTGGCGTCGCGCATCGTCTTCAGGTCGATCTTGTACGCGTCGGTGTAGGGGCGGAGGTACTCCAATACCTCGCGGGTGGCGTTGCCGTTGGAGACATACATGCATAGCAGCCCCGCTGCCTTGGCCTGCTTGAAGATATCCACCGCCCACTCGGACGTGATCAACGGCTCGTTGTACGAACTGGCGACGCCGCGTGCGCCGTGGCGCCTGGCGAGTTGCACGATTTGCGCGGGGGTGATTTTGGCGGGCGGCTCGCCGGCGTTTGCATCGCGCAGGGTCTGCGAGATATCCCAGTTTTGACAAAAGGGGCAGTGCAGGTCGCATCCGAGCATGCCGAATGTCAGTACGTCGCCGCCGGGATGGACGTGGAAGAAGGGCTTCTTCTCGATGGGATCGCAGTTTAGTGCGGAGACGTAGCCCCACGGCACGTACAGCCTGCTGTCGAGGTTGTAGCGCACCTGGCAGATGCCGCGCGCACCCGGCCTGATCTTGCAGCGGTGGCTGCAGGCGTAGCAGTGGACGGCACCGTCGGGCAGCCGCTCGTATAGTTCGCCCTCTCGCACCAGCGGGTCGATCACGCCGGTCAGGGGCACGTCACCGGCGATAGGGTGACGTAATGGGATGCCCGTGTCCCCATTCCCAGAGTTCATACGAAACCTTCTCGTCCAGAGGGTGACTGGACTTTGACGGAATAATACCTATTATAGATGCCGGGCGTCGAAACCTGACAGGTGGCCCTAGATCACGGTCGGCGGCTGGTACTCGCCGAACACCTTGCGGAGTACGGTGCCGATCTCGCCGACGGTCAGGCCGCCTTCGACGCCTGCAATCAGGCACGGCATGATGTTGTCGTTGGCGCGCGCAACCGACTCCAGTTGGGCCTGGAGTTCGGCAGCCTTCTGCGCGTCGCGCTGCGCCCGCCAGGCCGCCAGCCGGTCGCGCTGGCGCTGCTCGACGGCCAGGTCGACGTTGAACTTGGAGAGCGGTCGCCCATCGCTCGTCTGGGCGCCGTTCTTGAACTCGTTCAGCCCGACGATGATACGATCTTTGGATTCGATCTCTTTCTGGTAGCGGTATGACGCCTCGGAGATCTGAGACTGCATCCAGCCGCTTTCGATGGCGCGGACAGCGCCGCCCATGCGGTCAATTTCGTCGATCAGCGCTCTGGCACAGCGCTCAATCTCATCGGTGAGGTATTCGACGACGAACGATCCGCCCAGGGGGTCCACGGTATTTGCCACGCCGCTTTCGTAGGCGATGATCTGTTGGGTGCGGAGGGCGGTGCGCACGGACTCCTCGGTGGGCAACCATAACGCTTCGTCCATGCTGTTGGTGTGCAGACTCTGCGCGCCACCCAGCACCGCCGCCAGCGCCTGGATGGTGACGCGGGCCACGTTGTTCATCGGTTGTTGCGCAGTGAGCGTGCTGCCGCCGGTCTGCGCATGGAAGCGCAGCATGCAACTGCGCGGGTCTTTTGCGCCGAAGCGCTCGCGCATGATCCTGGCCCACAGCCGCCGCGCGGCGCGGAATTTGGCCACCTCTTCCAACAGATCATTGTGGGCGTTGAAGAAGAAAGCCAACTGGCCGGCGAATTCATCCACGTTCAGCCCGGCGTTCAGCGCGGTTTCGACGTAGGCGATGGCGTGGGCGAGGGTGAAGGCCACCTCTTGCACGGCCGTGCTGCCGGCTTCGCGGATGTGATAGCCGCTGATGCTGATCGTGTTCCAGTGGGGGATGTGATCCTTGCAGTAGGCGAAGATGTCGGTTACCAGGCGCATCGACTGGCGCGGCGGGAAAACGTACAGCCCGCGCGCGGCGTACTCTTTGAGAATGTCGTTCTGAACCGTGCCGCGCAGCTTGTTCGCGGCCACGCCCTGTTCTTTCGCCACGGCGATGTACAGCGCCAGCAGGATGGCCGCGGGCGCGTTGATCGTCATCGAGGTGCTGATTTTGTCGAGCGGGATCTGATCGAACAGTTCGCGGGCATCGTCCAGTGTGGAGATACTTACGCCGACCTTGCCCACCTCGCCGGCCGCGAGCGGGTCGTCGGCATCCATCGCCAACTGAGTCGGCAGGTCGAATGCGACCGAGATACCCGTCTGCCCCTGCTGGAGCAGATAGCGGTAGCGCTGGTTGGATTCCTGTGCGCTGGCATAGCCCGCGTACTGGCGCATGGTCCAGAAACGCGAGCGATACATGGTGGGGTGCACGCCGCGCGTAAACGGGTACTCGCCAGGGAACTCGCCGCCGTAGTCGCCGTAGACGATTTCAAATGGGATGCCGGAAGGGGTTGCGAACGAGGCCCGGCGTTCTGCCGCGCGCTTCAACGAGGGTTTGAGGGTTTCATTTTCCCAATCTTGTCGTGTTCTCATCACTTCATTATCATACCCGCATCGAGGATTTCGAGAGGCCAAACAACAGCGGCGGGAACCTCCCGCA
>JAMDDR010000206.1 GCA_023488685.1 Chloroflexota bacterium
ACACACCAACACTCAACCCCCGCCAGGCGGCCGAACTCATCCTGCAGGGCGCACTGGGATTCAAGTCTACCGACCCTACGTTGATCGTCGGGCCGAACACTGCCGGTGCGCCACCCGCCTACTATCTGTATGGGAGACTATATGCCGATCCAAACACCCCGCTGGATTACTGTGGTGTGGATGGCTACTACGGCTCGTGGGCCGATGGCGGGCCGGAAAACTGGGCCCCGCGCATTGGCGAGCTTCGCGCGCTCACGGGCAAGCCAGTGCTGATCAACGAGTGGGGCTTTGCTTCGAAGGGCGATGTGGTGAGCGCGGAGGAACGCCGCGCCAGGGACGCCGGCGTATCGGCGTGCCAGTTTCGCAAGTGGCCGGCCACATGGTCGGGCGGGCACACGCCGGAGGTGCAGGCCGGGTACGTGCGGCAAGCGATGGATGGGTTTCTGTCGCAGCGCGATGCGCTGCTCGGCATGTTCTTCTACCGTTGGGAGGACCAGGAACGCTGCTGGCAGTGTGGCTCGCCGGACTGCCCACTGGAGGTGGCCTGGGGACTGGTGGATGTTGCCAACCGGCCAAAACCGGCATTTGATGCGTTCCAAGCGGGCGTGAAGCAACTGTGCGCTTGAGGCAGCAGACCCTGATGAAGCAGCGGGCCGGCGATCGCCGGCCCGCTGCTTCATGGGCTTGATGTGAGTGTCTGAGTGTCTGAGTGTTGGTGTGTTGATGTAACTGTCGTTGCGCCTACTTCTTCGTTCCCTCGCCAGTGAAACAGGCGATATTGGTGCCCTGGTAGGCATCACTGTTCATCATGGCACAGTTCTGCCAGGTACCCTTCTTCTCACCCGTTGCTCGGAGAGTAATGACGTGGCTCTCGCCGGGTTGCGGTGCAGCCGTGCTGACACGGAGCTGCGTGCTGGCGGCTGGCAACGTGCCTGTTCCGTTGTAGTAATAGTTCTGGCCACGATTGCCATAGACGTTCTCCGCACCCACGCTCAGGAAGCCACCGTCACCGTTCCCCTGGATTAGGCCGTAAGCGAAGCTGATATCTTCAGCCGGGTGCATGTCCGAGTTGACACCGATCCACATCTGGAATGACGCCAGCCTGGGCTGGCTGAACTCGCGAACGGCTTCCCAGTCCACTACGATCCAGGTATCTGCGCCATCAGTCAGTGTGCCCACGCGTATGGCGCCGGCGGCTGCTGGGTTGAGGTCCGTCCAGAATGCGGCCAGCACATTGTTGGGTCGGGTTGGGTCAGGGAAGTTCTGATTGTTGATCGACACATCGGAACCCGAGCCACCGCCAATGACGACGTAGCCGTTGCTGCCTACACCGATGCGGGTGTAAACCTGCCCGCCGTAAAGGAACGCCGGCACGTTAAAGTTGATGATCGAATCGTCGCTAACGCCACTGACCGGCGTCATGCCAAAGAGCGACAGCGGCAGGTAACCTCCGCCCGGCGATGTGCCTTCGGCGATCGTGACGTCCGGCGGCTCTGCGCCCGCCAGCGTCCCATTGAAGCTCACACTGTTGCCACTGGCCGTCGCGCCAACCACGCTGCTCTTGATCAGCTTCAAGTGTGACGGCAGCACATCGGCGATGGACACATTGGCCGCGTCGAAGCTGTTATTCGTCGCAGTGATGGTGCATGTCGTCACGGCGCCCTTGGGCAGGCTGGCCGGATCGCATGTCTTGGCCAACGTCACCATTGGCTCGTCACGCACAAACGAGATCGGGAAGTGGAACTGCGCATTGTCCTTCTTAAAGTTGATCGTGGCGTGGCGCGCCTCACCCAATGGAACGTTCGGCGCCAGGATGGTGATGTAGAAGGAGGCCGTGCCGTTAGCCGGAACGCGCAGTTCCTTGGGCACGATGATGGTGACATCGGACGGCGCTGAGACGTGCACAGTCAAGTTGTACTTCTTGCTTGTGTTGTTGCGCACCGTGCGTTTAACGGTGATCGAGCCCGGCATGACGGGGACATACAGGCTGGGATAGTTGGCGTTCCACAATTCGTCTTGCAGCGCAAGATAGTTCGCGGCCGTCTCGTCGATGGTGAATATCGCTTTGGCGGCTGCGCCCAAGTCCACACGACCTGCGCCGTCGTCAAACGGGTCGGCGGGTGTGACGCCGTCTTCCTTGACCACGTTCGTTTTGGCTGTCATCATCAGCGCCGACTTGATCTGGCCTGGTGTCCAGTTGGGGTGCAACGCCTTCATCAGCGCGCCGCTACCGGCGATGTGCGGGCTGGACATCGAGGTGCCGGCGATGGCCTGGAACAACTCACCCTGCGGACCGCTGGCGATATCCACGTGTTGAGGTGATGCGCCAGCCAGGATTTGCACGCCGGGGGCGGTGATATCCGGCTTGTTCACGCCGAGCGATTGGCCTGGGCCGCCGCGCGAGCTGAAGGAAGCCATCACATCGCCTTGCTGCGTGGCGACGGATCCGGCCGGCCAGGTGGCCGTCGCGCCGGGGTTGGCCGCCACGAAAGCGACCAGGGTCTGCCCGTCAGCGAACTGGATGTGCACGGCCGGGAGATAGTGGTTATCGGTCTCGAGGTCGGTCACGTTGGTCGCCTGGTTGTACAGGATCATGCCAACGGCGCCACGCTGCTGGACGTTGAAACCCTTTTCAGCGCGCCCGTTGGTGCCGCGTTTGCAGATCACCACCTTCCCCGCGAAGACGTTGTCGGGGGTCGAGTTGAGGCACAACGAATCGCTGTAGGGCGCAGCGGCCGCGTCCACGATGGGCGTCGCCACGATGCCCTGGGTCAGCGAGGCGCCGCTCACGGCCGTGGAGTTGCTGCCGGCGACGATTGTGGCGGTAGTCTGAAACGCCCGGTCGGCAGTACTGGCCGCGACCGTCGTCACCCATGGCTCGCGGTGGTCTGTCGTGTCGAGGGCCGGGCCGGAGTTGCCGGCAGAGGCTGCCACGAAGACTCCGGCGGAGTAGGCGTCGAGGAACGCCAGCGACACAGCATCAGCGTAAGGGTTGCTGCCACCGCTGATGGAGAAGTTGATCACGTTCACACCGTCGAGGACCGCCTGCTCAACTGCGGCGGCCGAGTCGCTGCCATAGCAGCCCTCGATACCGCACACCTTGTAGGCCGCCACACGCGCACGCGGGGCGATACCCGAGATGATGCCACGCGACACGCCGAAGATGCTGGCCTCCACGTTGCCGTTGCCGGCAGCGGTGCTGGCCGTATGCGTGCCGTGCCCATCGTCATCACGCGCGCTGAGGAACTCCTCGGGCGTGGTGCCGACCAAGAAATCGTAGGTGGCCATGAAGCGCTGCGCACCGATCAGCTTGCCGTTGCAGGTGAACGGCGCGTCACCAGACACTGCGCTGCCAAACTCGCAGGCTATGCCGTGCCAGGTGGACGGGGCAGCACCATAGGACTTGCTGGATGGATCGGGATCGGAAAACGAAGGGTGCTCCGGCCAAATGCCCGTGTCGAGCACGCCGACCACCACGTTTTCACCCGCCTTATCCTGGCCGCCAAGTTGGCCCCACAGACTGGTCGCGTTGATGAATTGCGGTGTGCGATCTGTATCCAGTTGCTGCAGCGTATCCGGGTAGACAGCCTCCACGCCAGGCATGCTGCTGATCAGATCCACCTGGTCGGCCGGGACAAGCATGGCAACGCCGCCGATGATCGCCTTATAGCTATGCGTAACCTGCACAGACGGGAGCTTGCTCTTGACGGTTGAGACGAACGTGTCCTCCTGTTTCTCCAGGTAGGACAGGTACATTTGGCTAGCGGCCGAGGTCGCATCCAACTTGGGTGCGCCGGTCACCTCAGGGCTGGTGGCCGGAATGCCCTGCACGCCACCCTCATAGCTGGCGAGCGATTCATCACTCAATTTGACGATCACGCTGACCAATTGCTCACTCCCGGCTGTGGCCGATGCTGCACTGCGAGCACTTGGCAGGACCTTTGTCGATGCGCTTTCTTTTGCTATGGTGGAGGAGTATTGTGAATCGGGTTGCAGAGGAGTAACGCTAAACTTTCCCCCTGACCCTTGCGCAAACGCGGCGGTGTGAATTGCTAAGACAAGCGGTAATGTCAGGAACAAACGAGCGGACTTTCGATTTCGGTACATATTCATCAGTTTCCTGCGTTCAATTGGCATGCTATGACGAACAGTTCTCTCACAACGCCCAAATGGCCGATAAAAAAGATAAATCCTCCCCTCTGTCACCTCCTCCTGTAACTCACGGCGTCCCTTACAATCGCCGCTCACGCCCAACGCACGAACATCTCGCCTAACACCGAAGAATGAACTGACCGTGTGCTGCGATGACGATCGCACCGACCCGCTACGCGGGTGAAGGACAGTTGGGCACGAGGGTGTCCTTCTCGTGAACGGGCTTGCGCATATGAAGCGCCAAAAGCTGAAGCACTGCGACTATTGCGTTGATGATGATGATATAGGTCCTCTTTACGTTGTCAACAGCGCAAAGAGCACTATTCGTGCACGCACTTTGGTAAAACCCTCAGCCCCTAAGAAAAACCGCTGCCAGGTAGGGACGAATGCAGCGCTACGGACACCCCCAATCCTTTTGCAGTCTCGACAACCCCACTTAACCACATGCTGAACGCCCTGGTCATCTGGCACAATTGTTGGAGACGACGCTTTGGACGCGGATTCGAGTGCGGAATGAGAACTGCTCGTACCTCCCCCTCAACCTGCGATCGCTTACACGCGATGGATGTATATAGTGTCGTTACTTTGTCCCCGAATCCTTCGGCCGCATCCACCGCCCGAATCCTGCGCAATTGGCCGAAGCATGCGCATGCCAAAGTGCCGGGATGAGCTACAATCCTTGTGTAATCACAGCACATCATCACTCATATCAACCATGCTCGCCAAAGTCAATTCGTGCGCCATCGTCGGGCTTGAAGGCACCGTCGTCGATGTCGAAGTCGACAGCGGGCGCGGCCTGTCCTCCTTTACCCTGGTCGGATTGCCGGACGCTGCGGTGAAAGAGAGCGCCGAGCGCGTGCGCGCCGCCATCCGCAACAGCGGATTGCGCTTCCCCAACAACCGTGTCACTGTAAACCTGGCGCCGGCGGATCTGCGTAAGGTTGGCCCAGCCTATGACCTGCCGATCGCCCTGGGCATGCTGGTGGCCTCCGAGCAGGTGATGGGCAACGCGCTGGAAGGCGCATTGGTCGTCGGCGAACTGGCACTGGACGGCGCGGTGCGGCACGTGCGCGGCGTGCTGCCGATGGCGGCATTGGCGCGCGATAGAGGTTACAAGCGTGTCTTCGCCCCTGCCGCCGATGCGCAGGAGGCGGCGCTGGTGCCGGGCGTGGAAGTGGTGGCGGTGAATACGCTGGCCGAACTGGCGGCCGCGCTGAACGGAATGACCGAACTCAACATCGCGCAACGCAACGGGATAACCACACCGAGTGACGTCACCCTGGCAGCCGTACCAGTCACTGACTTCCGTGAGATCAAAGGCCAGGAGACGGCCAAGCGCGCGTTGGAGGTGGCGGCGGCCGGCGGGCATAATGCGCTGATGACAGGCAGCCCGGGAGCGGGCAAGACGTTGCTGGCACGCGCGTTACCAGGGATCCTGCCGGCGCTCACGATCGAAGAAGCGTTGGAGGTCACGCGCATTTACAGCGTGTCCGACATGCTGCCGCCGGAGACGCCATTGGTGCAGGCGCGCCCATTCCGCGCGCCGCATCACACCATCAGCCACGCCGGGCTGGTGGGGGGCGGCAAGCTGCCGCGCCCGGGTGAAGTTACGTTAGCCCACCGCGGCGTACTCTTTCTCGACGAATTCGCAGAGTTTGATTTGAGGGCATTGGAAGTCCTCCGCCAGCCCATCGAGGACAAGCAGGTAACGATCAGTCGTGCGGCCGGCACACTGACCTTCCCAGCCAACTTCATGCTCATCGCCGCCATGAATCCCTGCCCATGTGGCTGGTATGGCGACCCGATCAAGCCGTGCACCTGCTCGCCTGCCCTGATCAGCCGTTACCAGCACAAGATTTCCGGACCGCTGCTCGACCGCATTGACATCCATCTGGAGGTCACGCGCGTTGATTACGAGAAGCTGACCGACACACGCGCCGGCGAACCCTCCGCAGCCATCCGCGCACGCGTGCAGGCGGCGCGCGAACGCCAGGCGCACCGATTCAGTGCGGGCGCTCCCGACGGTCATCTCCTATGCAACGCCGACATGGGCGTCGCCGAGGTGCGCACGCATTGCACACTGGATAGCGCTGGGCAAGGCCTGATGAAGGCAGCCATGAACCAGTTGCAGATGAGCGCGCGTGCCTTTCACCGCGTGCTCAAGCTGGCGCGCACCATTGCGGATTTGGCAGGCAGTGATGCGATCAAGGTGGCGCACCTGGCGGAGGCGTTGCAGTATCGGCCGAGAAGACAGGAAACGTAAAACCCTTTCAGGGTTCGATCTCAAACGAATCCATGACCAACATTCTCCAACGTCATCGCCTATTGTTCGTGCTGATCACTGTCGCCCTCTCCAACGTGTTGGTCTATACGGTTGCGGTTAAGTTCCACGCTTTCCTCCCCTTTTATCGAGAAAATTACCTCTACAACTCGCACCACTTTCTTGAAGACCCCCGTATTGACGGCGGGCCATTCCTTTTGCTGAGAGCTCTCGGCCAATATGATGCCCAGTGGTATCTCAAAATCGCTTCCAACGGCTACCCCAGCCGTACGTCCACCTCTGTCACAGACCTGGATAACAAATCGGTCATGGATGTCCCCACCTATGCCTTTTTTCCGCTTTATCCCATCCTGATCGCAGCGACCAATCTCTTGATAGGGGATATCGAACTCTCCGCCTTTCTCCTTTCCAACGTTCTCATCGCCGTCAATGTCCTGAGCCTGTACTACGTCATTCAAAGACTTTATTCCCCCACGCTCGCTGCCAAAACCGCTCTGCTACTCTTCCTTTTCCCATTCAGCATCTTCTTCCGCAGTTATTTCGCTGAAGGCCTGCAACTCCTTCTCCTGATCTGGTTTGCTTATTTTTTAATGCAAAGGAGGTTTCTGCCTTCCGCCTTCTTCCGCAGTTATTTCGCTGAAGGCCTGCAACTCCTTCTCCTGATCTGGTTTGCTTATTTTTTAATGCAAAGGAGGTTTCTGCCTTCCGCCTTCTTCCTTGCCCTTCTCAATGTTGCGAAGGGCAACTCGATGCTCCTCAATGGCTTGTTCCTGTTCTATCTCGTCCAGCACTACCGTACCGGCAGTCTAAAGTTATCCAGGGGCCTTTTGTGTTTGGCGATTCTCACAGTCCCTCTCTCTGGTTGGCTGTTATTCAACTACGTCCAGACGGGTGACCCTTTTTTCTTCCGGACTATCTATCGAGTTTGGGACGACACCCCCTTCTATCTGCATCCTGTCACGAATATTTACGTGATGGCGAATCTATTTTCCCTGCCTTTGCACGCCTTCCATTACTCCTTCCTCGATACCTGTGTAGCACTTCTTACCCTCTTCATTCTTCTCGCCAGTAGAAAAGCCCTCCCGCCCGTTCTCTGGTGGGTCGGCTTTCTCCTGTGGCTTACGCCTTTTATCAGTCATGACCTGATGTCTTTCACTCGTTACCAGACTGTTTCTTTCCCTCTCTTTCTTCTTTATGCCGGTCGTCTTTCCAAAAACTCGCTGTGTTTGCCCGTGCTTTTCATCTTCTCCGGCCTCCTCCTTCTCATCTCGATCCTTTTTGTCAACTGGTACTGGATTGGATAGAAAGCCGTCACGGTTGTGCTGCAAAAGGGGCCCGGCCCGGTCATCTGCGCTTGACAGACCTGCGTGACTCAGTCTCGGACGACTCGGTGAGACGATGACTCATCTCACTTCCGTAGTCGAGGCCATACACATCCTTCAACTGAGCGATGCGCTCCAGCACCTCTTTGCTGAACGGCGGCTTATTGTCGAAGGCGTGCAGGACGATTCCTTCCAGCAGATCGCCTAAGGAGATGTCCAGGTACTCGGCCACGCCCTTCAACACTTTCAGCATGCGCTTCTCAAGCCTGATCCCAGTCTGGACTCGCTCAACCACCAGCACCGCGGGCTCCGGCACCGGTCTCGTTTCTTTTTTCATTGGCATGGGTTGATTTTACCATGGTACATTGGTACAATGATACCAATCGGCTGGTGCAGGCGATCGTCCGTGATCGCGTTCACCCGCAGCAGGCTCGTGAATACCCCTTTGACAGATTTGACAGAAAGGAGAGTGGACCGTGATGCTTGTCGAACAGAATAAGGCGATCGTCCGCCGCTTTTTCGAGGAAGTGCTGAACGAAGGCAGGTTCGCGGTCGTGGATGAAATCTTCTCGCCGGCTTTCGGGGGGCACGGCTTCGTCAGCCACGGTCCCGGATCTGGCCCTGAGAGCGCCAAGAGGGCGGCAGCGGCATTCCGCGCCGGGTTCCCCGATATTCACTTCACGGTGAGGGACATGGTCGCGGAGGACGACCAGGTGGTTGTGCGTGTCGTGTTCCGTGGGACCCACCGGGGCGAATTCATGGGAATCCCCGCCACCGGTAAGTCCGTCGAAATTGGCGGCGTGGAACTCGCGCGCCTGGCGGACGGAAAAATCGTTGAAGAGGGCTGGCACTTCATGGACGAACTGGGACTGTTGAGGCAGCTCGGCGTCTTACAGCACTAAGATTGGGTCGGGGATTGCCTTACGCTAACCGCTCCCATCCACATATCCAAAGGGTTCTCACATGCGATTCACCTCTACTGGGGGCGTCCGCACCTTCTTGACCGTCTGGCTTGGACAGCTCGTTTCCATCGTCGGGTCGGGCATGACAGACTTTGCGCTGGGGCTCTACGTCTACCAGCGCACCCAGTCGGTTACGCAATTCGCGCTGATCCTGCTCTGCCGCGCGCTGCCGGTCATCTTGATCTCGCCCGTCGCCGGCGCGCTGGTGGACCGCTGGGACAAGCGCACTGTCATGCTGTGCAGCGACATTGTCGCGGCATTCTCCACGCTCGCGCTAGCGGTACTCTTTATCAGCAACCAGCTTCAGATCTGGCACATCTACCTTGGTGTCATGTCGGTTTCCGCAGCCGGCGTCTTCCAGGTCCCCGCCTACCTCACGGCGACAACCGCGCTCATCCCCAGCAAACATCTGAGCCGTGCCAGCGGAATGGTCCAGGTCGCGCAGGCGTGCGCCGAGATCGTTTCACCACTGCTCGCGGGCTTGCTCATGGGAGCCATCCAGGTGCAAGGCGTCCTGCTGGCTGACACCGCGTCGTTCGGCTTTTCCGTTCTTACCCTCCTGGTAGTAAGGTTCCCGCCCACCATCGACCCGGTCAGGGATGAACGCAGCGCCGGCACGTTGAAGGGGCAAATCGTCGAGGGCTTGACCTACATCCGGCGGCGTCCGGCCCTTGTCACGCTGCTGGCCTTCTTCGCGGCGGTGTACCTGGAGGGTGCGATGATCGGCGCGCTCATTCAACCGCTCGCCCTCGCCTTCACCTCCCCGGCGGGCCTCGGGGCCATCCTGACCGCTGGCGGGAGTGGTCTCATGCTGGGCGGGATCTTCCTCAGCACGTGGGGCGGGCCGGTGCCGCGCATCAACGGTGTGCTCGGCTTTCTCTTCCTGTTTGGGTCCGGAATTGTCCTCGTCGGTCTGCGCCCCTCACCGCTCCTCGCCGGTATCGGGGCGTTCTTCGCCCACTTCTGCATGCCCTTCGTGAATGGCTGTAACCAGGCGATCTGGCAGGAGAGTGTTCCACTGTCGCTTCAAGGCCGCGTTTTCGCCGTCCGGCAAATGGCGGCTCGCGGGGCACAATTGCTCGCACTCGTGGTGGTCGGCCCGCTGGCCGACCGTGCTGTTGCCCCTTTGATGAATGCCGATGGCCTTTTGGCGGGGAGTGTTGGTCAAGTCATCGGCGTCGGGGCGGGCCGCGGCATCGCGCTGATCTTCGTCCTCATGGGCCTGCTTGCCATGCTGACGGCGGGCATCGGGTGGCTGTCACCCCGGCTCCGCTGCGTCGAGGCCGAGTTGGTCAGGGCAGGCGTTGTGACATGTGACAAGTGACAACTGTTGTCACTGGTTGTCACAGCAGCGGTGACCCTCCCAGGCAAGGGCCGCCGCGTGCCGCGCCAGCCGCTGATCCGGACCTGAAACAAATGTTCTAATCATAGAGCAAGTGTAGTTACCCTTGAGTGATTTGTCAAGGGGGTGCGGGCGGAACCAGCAATTCTCAATCCGAGAAAAACAAACCGGGCGGGATAACGACTTCGAGACCCTGTAGCATGAAACGGAAGAGGGCGTCCCAAGAATCAAAGATCACGTAACGAGTCAATGCGCGTAAGTCGTCGAAGAACGTGCGCCGAACGGATAACGTGGTGCGCAACAGGCGGTAGGGTTCACTGATCAAGTGTTGAGCCGTATGGATCAGAAAGGCTAGCAAATTGAGCGAAAAGAGCACCGTGGACAGGTGCTGCTGACCGTGTCCGAAGTTGTGTTCCAGATGATAGCCATTGTTCTTCAACGTGTTGTTGCTTTCATTCTCGATCTTCCAGCGCGCTCGCCCGACTTTGGCAAGTGCAGCCACACTAGATGCCGTGACCGAATGATTCGTCACCCAGGTGTTGTGATAGAGCCGCTCGGCCGTGTCTTCGCGCGTGATGGTTAACTCAAACCAGTTCACCCCTAGCGCATCTTCGCCAACACGCAGTGGCAATTCTGGTGCCCAGCGATAGGTCCACACTTCAGCAAACTTACCCTTCCACCGCCGCTCCTGCAGGACTTCGATCGCTCCGGCTTTCTCCAGCATCGCCAGCCATTCATACAGCGCTGGATGCGATTCGGGCTTGGCCACACACACAAAATACTGCTGATAGCTGTGCGCAATCGCCTCACAAAAGGGGTGATTGGCATACAAATCATCGCCCAGATAGGTCACGCTGTGTGCGGAGAAGAGCTGACTATGGCTGGCCAGCCAGCGTTTCGCCGCTGCTCGTTCGCAATCCTGCTTCTCGTGGCCATCCTGCGGCACGATGAACTCGGCCATCAGCGGTAACACATACGGACTGTCTGGCTTCACGATGACAGGGGTGACTGCACTGTGATAATAATGCGCCGTTCCTGCGCCGTCTTCGCGTTTCAGGCAATTGGGGCAGGACAGGGTGTCAGACGAAAAGTACGTCATGCCATCCATCGCAATCAAGTACGTGTTGCCATAATCGCGAAACCCTTCCAGATGCCCGCTCGCTTTCAACTCCTGGTGCACCCACTCAAACTCCCCATCGAACTGCTCCGGCGGGATCGGGTCCAGGAGATTCCGCGTCTGGTTATCACTCGGGATCTGCTCAATCTTGAACAAGGTGTGTGCATTGCTATTGCCTTTGCGCTGGTTCATGTCGCGCTGATAGGCCAGAAAGGAGGCCGACTGCATGAAAAACACCGCAAACGCACTCAGCGCGGCATCTGCGATGCTGTATTGCGTGTTGTTGTTGGGCTTCCGATAGTCGGGTAAGGATTGCCAGCGCTCACGAAGTGCCGTCACAACTCCACCTAATCGCAAGGGTTTACCTATGGTTTATACCTCCGCCTCGTTTTTCCCTACGTTAGCACATCTTTGCTCATGACATGCCGCACTCCTTTCAGATTGAGAATCGCTGGGGCGGAACGGGATTGCGCAAAATGTTGCCGCCTCCCCGCGGCTATCGGGGCGCGTCAGCCATTGCGTTCGAGAGGCGGACCCCTCAGGCGGACACACCGGTCCGCCCCTACGGCTAAGGCCATCAGTCACAAGTTAAGGTTCGCATGAATTTGTCAAGGGCATCTTCGGGCGGTGCGGGCGGTTTGGCTTTGCGGGTGCGTTTGATGAGGCCAAACAGCTTGGCATGCGCAGCGAGATACAGCACGACCTCCGTGGCTTCGCCGCGGTGATGGGCCTGCGTGAAGTAGTAGAGGCTGCGATAGACCATCTCCATCGAGAGGGCGGCAAAAGGATGATTGAGTTCTTCAGCGACGGCATCGGTCAGATCTACCAGGACGGCATACACGCCTCCGGCGTCCAGGTGGCCCACAGTTGCAGTTGCACGGCGTTGGGCGAGCCGCACCAGAAGTAGGCCAAGCCCAGCAAGCGTTTGACAATGGCGTAAGCATCTTCGATGCGCCAGCGTTGGCCGTACAGAGCCACAATGAGGTGAGCTGGCAGGCGCTCCGCATCGCGTTCGTTGGTCAGGTAGCGATACCACAAGCCGCGGTGCAGGACTTCAATCAGGCGCACCTGTTGACGATCGGCGCCCTGACCGATCCAGACCAGCGCGTCGTGGACGGTGGCGCTGGCCTGCAGTACCCGCTCGACCTGGTAAGCCAGGTTCGCCTTGGCCCGAGTCAGGAAGGTAATCTGGCGCGCCGTCAGGTCCGCGAAGTGGCGGAAGTGCGTGTAGCCCAGGTCGAAGATCAGCAGCGCCCCAGCCCGCACGGCGCCCACAATCTGCGGCCAGAAGGTCAGATCGTGGACCTGGGCCTGCTCGTCATACCACACCCGCAGCGGCAGCCGACTGGCCGCATCCAACAGCGCAGTCATGCGTCCCGCCAGAGGAGAGCTCTCCAAGTCCTTCAGCAAGCCCAGTTTGCGGATCAACGCATCCAACGTCGAGCCGTCACAGATGGCCACCTGGGTGTAGCGCTCGCCTGCCCAGCGGATCGCCTCGGGCAGCGGGCGCTGGCGCGCCGCCCAGCGCTGTTGCAGCCGGGGCAGCATGTCCGTCAGGACCTCCCCAAACAACCCGGCTGGCAGGCTGGTCAGCCGTTGCGACAGCGCCTGCTGGCTCACCTTCGTCGGCTGCGCCCACAGCATACTTTCACTCTGAATGCGCCGCGCCAGTTCACAGACGGCCCCGATCTGGCGCCAGATCATGCTCAGCACCAGCGCCAGCATCACCGGCAACGTCAAGGTGCGCTCCCGCAGCCCTTGCTGCTGGAAGTGTGCCACCTGCGCCAACGTCGCCGGGTGCACCAGCTCGGTCAGGCGTTGTTCAATCTGCTCATCTGGCGGCAGCGTGCCGGGCCGCTTCGTGCGATCCCGCGCGATGGCACGGGTGTGTCGCACGCTGCTGGGCTTGCGTTTGCCGCTCGTGATCTTGGTCTCTTTCGCCACACGCTTATGCTACCCGCCTATGCCCGCCCTTTCACCCTTGACAGGCCGCGGAATTCGTTAACTTGTGAACAATGGGCTAAGGCGCGAGGTTGTCACCCCCCTGGCGATTGCCGGTGTGGGTGAACAGGTGGACCCTGGCGGCGGCGCGTCTGCGCAACGGGGGCACGCAAGAACTTGACGCGCACCCCAGCCGGAGGACATGCCATTTTTGCGAAATACAGCCCCTCGGTGGCCGGCCGTGACAACGAGAGCGATGAGTCCGTATAATCGACTCACGATAGCCCAGGTATGCCACAAAAACCATGAAGACTGCGAAACGAATCCTACTGATCATGACGGACACCCAGCGATGGGACATGCTGAGCTGTTACGGCAACAGCGACATGCAGACGCCGCACCTGGATCGCCTGGCATCCGAAGGAATACGCTTTGAGCGGGCCTACACGTGCCAGCCGGTCTGCGGTCCCGCGCGGGGAGCGCTGTTCACGGGGCTGTGGCCACACAACAACGGCAGTTGGGCGAACAACATGCCATTGGGCGCCAACGTGAAGACCATCGGCCAAAGGCTGCGCGACAATGGTTTGCGTGCCGCGTACATTGGCAAGTGGCACCTCGACGGCAGCGACTATTTCGGGCTGGGCCGGTGTCCGGACGGTTGGGATCCTGGATATTGGTACGACATGCGCAACTATCTCGAGGAGCTATCGACGCAAGACCGTCTCCGCTCCCGGCGATTCGAAACCTGTCTTGAGCCGGGGTTCAGCGCCGATTTCACCTATGCCCACCGCTGTTCCAATCGCGCCATCCGGTTTCTGCAAAACCACGGTAATGATGACTTCTTGCTGGTTGTTTCCTACGATGAACCGCACGGCCCATCCCTATGTCCAGCCCCATACAACACGATGTACAACGGCTACGAGTTCCCAAAGCGGCGCAACGTGTGGGACACATTGGAGAATAAGCCGGAACATCAGCGCGTGTGGGCCGGCAAAGCACTCGGGACGAACAAGGATGAAATGAAGATTCATCAACCGGCATTCCTCGGGTGCAATTCGTTCGTGGATTCGGAGATTGGCAAGCTGATGGAGGCTGTCAACCAGTATGCGCCGGACTCGCTGGTGATTTACACCTCCGATCACGGCGACGTCCTGGGTTCGCACAGCATCACCAACAAAGGGCCGGCCATGTACGACGAGATTACGCGCATCCCTCTCATCGTCCGATGGCCGCAGGTCACACCGCCGCACACCATCTGTCCTCACGCCGTATCTCATATTGACCTGGTCCCGACGATCATGGATGCTGCGGGCTTGTCTGTCCCGAAATCCTTGGAAGGCCGGAGCATGCTCGACGTGTTTCAGAATCCATCCGCACCGGCGAATCAGACCATTTTCATGGAGTTCGGACGCTATGAAACCGACCACGACGGCTTTGGCGGTTTTCAACCGATCCGCGCAGCCTTTGACGGTCGCTATAAGTTGGTGATCAACCTCCTCAGCAGCGATGAGCTTTATGACCTGCAAACAGACCCGGACGAAATGACTAATCTTATCGATTCCCCGGCGCACGCGCCAGCGCGGGACGCCCTGCACGACAGCCTGCTTGGCTGGATGAACACCACCCGTGATCCTTTCCGTGGTTATCACTGGGAACGCAGGCCATGGCGATCAGGCGCGAGCGCCGCAACATGGGCATACACCGGCATGACCCGCCAGCGGGAAAACGAAGAATATGAGCCCCGCCAGCTCGATTACGACACAGGCTTGGAAATGGATACCGCTGTGCGAAAGAAATAAAACCCAACCACGTCTTGCCTTCGTGGTGCTACAAAGTTCAGGCTGCGCCAGTGCCAGGCTTGCGCTGAGACTTGACGGGACGAATTTCTCTGACTAAGATCAGAGAAATGGACACGCAGTGGGTGCAACAGGTGCAACAGATTCGCAGCTTCAACCGGACGCTGACCGAAAGAGTTGGCGCGCTGGACGACCGTTTCCTCGGACGGGCCCGGCCAATCGGTGAAGCCCGGCTCCTGTGGGAGATCGGCGTGGAGGGCTCAGAGATCCGGGCGCTCCGAGGCCGGCTCGGTCTCGACTCCGGTTATGTCAGCCGCATGTTGCGCTCGCTCGAGCACCAGGGTCTGGTGGTCACTGATGTGAGCCCGGGCGATCGCAGAGCCCGGCGCGTGCATCTGACCGAGGCAGGGCAGGCCGAACGCGCCGAGCTCGGTCGACGATCAAATGACCTCGCGGTGAGCTTCCTCGAGCCGCTGAGCGACAGCCAGCGTGCGAAGCTCGTAGCTGCGATGGGAGAAGTCGAGCGCCTGCTCAGCGCATCGATGGTGAGTTTCGCCGTCGAGGACCCGACCACTCCCGATGCCAGGTGGTGCATCGAACAGTACTTTGCCGAACTCAACGCGCGTTTTGAGGCCGGCTTCGACCCGTCACTCAGCATCTCCGCCGACGCACACGAGTTGACGCCGCCGGCGGGAGCCTTACTGATTGCCCGCTTACGCCGGCAGCCTGTCGGCTGTGGGGCGCTCAAGTTTCACACCGGCGCGCCAGCGGAGTTAAAAAGGATGTGGGTCGCGCCAGCCGCACGCGGGCTCGGGCTTGGCCGGCGGCTGCTCCACGAGTTGGAGCAGCAAGCAAGGGCTGCGGGCGTCGACGTCATACGACTCGAGACGAACCGTGCTTTGCGCGAGGCCATCGAACTCTACCGACGCAACGGATACCGCGAAGTAGAAGCCTTCAACAATGAGCCATATGCTCACCACTGGTTCGAGAAGCGATTGTCCTGATGGCTTGATCATCAGGCCAAACCGCCCCAGGGACCTCCGATGCGCTTCGATACCCGTGGCGTTGTGTTGGTGCCCGCTGACCTGACACTTGCAGAATGGCCGGAGCGCGCCGCGCAGGCCGGGCTGAACACCATCGCGCTGCACGCGCCACAGCAGCTTGACGAGCTTGCTACATTCATCCGCGGCGATGCGGGCAGCGATGCGGGCAGCGATGCGGGACAGCAGTTCCTCGCCGGCTGCCAACGGCTGAATCTGCGTGTCGAATACGCTCTGCACGCGATGAGTGACTTGCTCCCGCGCGAACTGTTCGAAAAGGACGTGACGATGTTCCGTGTGGATCAGACCGGCCAGCGGACGCCGGCGTTCAACTGCTGTCCGTCCTCACCCCACGCGCTGGAAATCATCAGCGCCAGGGCGGTGGAATATGCGCGCCTTTTCCGCCCGACGACACACCGTTTCTTTTACTGGCCAGACGACGGGCGCGAGTGGTGCCGGTGCGATCAGTGCCGTGGCCTCAGCCACAGTGAGCAAGCCCTTCTCGTC
>JAMDDR010000375.1 GCA_023488685.1 Chloroflexota bacterium
ACACACGGTAGCCAACGGAAGAATGGCTGGTATTCGCGACGGAAGTGCTGAGTGGCTGGCGCACGGATTATCGCATACGCCGCACTTGATGGTAAGTGGATAAATACGTGCCCCACAGCGCGGTAATTAGTGACAAACGTCACTTGCGAACTTGACGATCTATGCTACAAACTCCTGCTTAAGCGGAGCCCGTGTCCAGCGTTGCTCCGTTACGAGCCTTGCCGCTCGCAACACTTGGTTCGCATTCTTGTTTCTCCTCGTTGAGAGACACCGCTACGTTGCGGCGCTGCCACAAGGTAGCGCCGTCACGATCAGTGGTCGTTTCCCAAGACGAAAAGCCAGTACGGCGGATCACATCCGGTAGGAAAACGCTATGCCAGACACAGACTCAGACGTCCATCATTCGCAGTTTCCAAAAGCGGAAGGGTTATACGACCCAGTGTTTGAGCACGACGCGTGCGGCGTCGGCCTCATCAGCAACATCAAAGGAATACCCTCGCACAATATCGTGCACATGGGCCTCGACATGCTGATGAATCTCAGCCACCGCGGTGCAGTAGGGGCAGACCCGGAAACTGGGGATGGTGCGGGCATTCTTATGCAGGTTCCCCACGCCTTCCTCAAAGAGACGTGTGCCGGGCTGGGCATTCAGCTTCCAGAACCAGGTCAATACGCTGTGGGGATGCTGTACACACCGCGCGCCAATCCTGGACGCTGTATGGAGATCTTCGAACAAGCCCTCCAGGACGAAGACCTGCGGGTGCTGGGCTGGCGGCAAGTCCCCACCGATCCGATGGCTGTCGGCGTCACAGCCCGCAGCACCGTGCCGGAAGTCATGCAAGTTTTCGTGGCCAATCCTGGTGTGGATTACTTGAGTTTCGAGCGCCAATTGTACGTGGCCCGTCGCGTGGCCGAGAACGCTGCCTCCAGGGAAGGCGGAATCGTCGCCGACCGCTTCTACGTCACAGGCCTGGGCAGCCACACCATCATCTACAAGGGAATGATGATGGCGCACCAATTGGGCAAGTTTTACCCCGAGCTGAACGACGAACGCGTCGCCTCTGCAGTCGCCGTCGTGCATGCCCGCTACAGCACCAACACATTTCCAAGCTGGCCGCTGGCACAGCCGTTTCGTGCCATGTGTCACAACGGCGAGATCAACACCCTGCGCGGCAACATTAATAAAGTCATGGCGCGCCGGTCGATGCTCGCGACCAAGGCGTTCGGCGAAGACATCAAAAAGCTGATGCCCATCATCATCGAGGGTGCGAGCGATTCAGCCTGCTTCGACAACATGCTTGAAATGCTCTACATGGGCGGGCGTAGTCTGCCGCACGCCATCCTGATGATGGTTCCGGAGGCCTGGGGAGACAAATATTACATGGGTCATGATCGGCGCGGGTTCTACGAGTACCACGCCAACATCATGGAGCCCTGGGACGGTCCGGCAGCCATCCTGTTCACCGATGGCGTGCAGTCGGGCGGCATCCTCGATCGCAACGGGTTGCGCCCACTGCGCTACACCATTACCCGCAACGACTTACTGGTGCTCGGATCGGAAACCGGCGCTTTGGAGATCCCAACCGAGGACATCTCCGTGCGCGGCAGATTGCGCCCTGGCAAGATGATGATCGTCGACACTGCCAAACAGCGTGTCTTGAGCAATGATGAGGTGAAGGCCGATATTACGCGCCAGCAGCACTACCGCCGCTGGGTTGCCGCCAACCGTATCGAGTTCCAGGGCTTCGGCATCGGTGCGGGCGCCACGACTTACAACGCCAGCACATTGCTGACCCGCCAGATTGCCTTCGGCTACACCCGCGAGGACCTAAATCTCCTCATCCGCCCCATGGCCTCCACGAGCAGCGAGCCAATCGGCTCGATGGGCAACGACACGCCACTCGCCGTTCTGTCCGATCAACCCCAACTGGTGTTTAGCTACTTTAAACAGTTGTTCGCACAGGTGACGAACCCGCCCATCGATCCGATCCGCGAGCGCCTGGTCATGTCGTTGACCACGTTCCTGGGCAGCGAAGGCAACATCATGGACGAAAAGCCTGACCATGCTCGGCGGTTGAAACTGCGCGCGCCCATCCTCACCACTGCCGACCTGGAGCGTATCCGCTCGTCCAAGATATCGGATTTTCGCGCCGTCACACTCGAAAGTGTCTTCGATGTGAATGCAGTCAATGAAGACGGCGAATCCACGCTGGAAGCAGCCATGGATGAGTTGTGCCGCCAGGCCGCCCACGCCGTCGAGGAAGGTTATTCCATCATCATCCTGAGCGACCGCAACATCTCGGCGGAGCGCGCTGCAATCCCTAGCCTGCTGGCAGTATCCGGCGTGGCACACCACCTGATTAACGCCGGCATACGAAACCGCGTCGGGTTGATCATCGAGTCGGGCGAGCCTCGGGAGGTCAATCACTTCGCCTTGCTGCTTAGCTACGGATGTGACGCCATTTGTCCGTATCTGGCGTTCGAGACGGTCGCAAGCCTGCACGCCGAAGGTGAACTGCCCAAGACACTGACGTTACAAGACGCCATCGAGAACTACATCAAGGCCGTCAGCGACGGAATCCTGAAGATTCTTTCGAAGATGGGCATCTCGACGCTGCGCAGTTACAACGGGGCCCAAATTTACGAGTGCGTCGGCTTCAGCCGCGAGTTCATCGATAAATACTTCACCAAGACAACCTCGCGTGTGGGTGGCATCGGTATCGAGCACGTGGCCGCTGAAACACTGATGCGTCATGCGCGGGCCTACCAGGTAAAGCGCGGCGTCGAACCGGCGCTGACCAGTGGTGGTTTCTACGCGTACCGTATGGACGGCGAGCGTCACCTGTGGTCGCCGGAGGCGATCCATTACCTACAGCAGGCGACGAGCCAAAACAATCCGTTGCTTTACAAGAAATTCGCCGACGCGATCAATTGCCAGCAGAACCGCTGGGTCACGCTGCGCAGCCTGCTCGACTTCAACCCGGATCCGGCGAAAGCAATACCAGTTGACGAGGTTGAGCCGGCAAGTGAGATCGTCAAACGCTTCACGACGGCAGCCATGTCGTTCGGATCACTCAGCCGTGAGGCGCACGAGGCCATGGCCATCGCGATGAATCGCATGGGCGCGCGCTCCAACAGTGGCGAAGGCGGCGAGGATCCGGCCCGTTACATACCACTACAAA
>JAMDDR010000536.1:0-495 GCA_023488685.1 Chloroflexota bacterium
GTATTTGGGCATCTCGCCTGGGATGGCTCATTTGAAGGATATCCTGGCCGGGCGTGGCGTCGAGTTGTGCCTTGGTCCCGGAGACCATCGAGGCAGCACAGGACGAAGGGCATCCACATGTACAATGGATTGCATTCGGAGCGTCACACACTGGCGAGACGTCGCCGCCTGTTTAGCGCCATCTGAAGATGGTCTTTAGACCATGAGCAACGAGGCCGATACCTGTCGCAGATACGTCGTACCCAGACTGATTGCCGCCGGGTGGGATAACGATCCGCATTCCATCGCGGAACAGCACGCCTTCACCGCTGGCCGGATCATGGTCAGCGGCATGCCCGGCGCCACGCCCACCCGCCTCGAGGGCAAGCGGGCCGATTACCTGTTGCGCTACACGCGCGATTTTGCGCTGGCAGTGGTGGAAGCCAAGGCCGAGCACAAGACCCCCGGCGCCGGCCTGCAGCAGGCCAAAGATTACGCAGAAATCCTCGGTCTCAA
>JAMDDR010000536.1:505-3173 GCA_023488685.1 Chloroflexota bacterium
CGTCAAACAACGCCGGCGGCAAGGTGCCGCGCTACTACCAGGAGATTGCCATCAACACCGCCGTGCAGGCCATCCTGCGCGGCAAGCGCCGCGTGTTGCTGACCATGGCCACCGGCACCGGCAAGACGTTCGTCGCCTTCCAGATTTGCTGGAAGTTGTGGCACTCGCGTTGGACCCGCAGCGGGGAGGTGTATCGCCGCCCGCGCATCCTGTACCTGGCCGACCGCAACGTGCTGGTGGATGACCCCAAGGACAAGACATTCATTCCATTCGGCGACGCGCGCTGGAAGATCGAGAATGGCGAGGTGGTGAAGGGCCGCGAGATGTACTTCGCCATCTACCAGGCCATCGCCCAGGACGAGCGCCGGCCCGGCCTGTACAGGGAATTCCCGCGCGACTTCTTCGATCTCGTCATCGTGGACGAATGCCATCGCGGCAGCGCCCGCGACGAGAGCAACTGGCGCGAGATCCTGGCGTACTTCGAACCCGCCTACCAGTTGGGCATGACTGCCACGCCACGGCGAGACGAACGACAACGCCGACACCTATCTGTACTTTGGCAACCCCGTCTACGTGTACAGCCTGAAACAGGGCATCGACGACGGCTTCCTGGCGCCCTACCAGGTGCGCCGGGTGGTCACCTCGGTGGACGCGGCCGGCTGGCGTCCTGCGCCCGGCGCAGTGGATCGCTTCGGCCGCGCCATCCCTGACGACGAGTACCACACCAAGGACTTCGAAAAAGTGGTGGCGCTGCGGGCGCGCACGAGCGCCATCGCCAGGCACCTGACGGACTTCATGCGCACGACCGATCGCTTCGCCAAGACCATAGTGTTCTGCGTGGACCAGGAGCACGCCGACGAGATGCGCCGGGCGCTGAACAACCTGAACGCCGACCTGGTTCAGCAATACCCCGACTACGTCTGCCGTGTCACAGCGGACGAGGGCGACATCGGGCGCGGTCACCTGGGCCGTTTTCAAGACGTCGAGACGCGCACGCCGGTCATCCTCACCACGTCGCAACTGCTGACCACCGGCGTGGACGCGCCGATGTGCAAGAACATCGCCATCGCGCGGGTGGTGGACTCGATGACCGAGTTCAAGCAGATCATCGGGCGCGGCACGCGCGTGCGCGACGACCTGGGCAAGTACGCCTTCACCATCCTGGACTACACCGGCTCGGCCACCCGCAAGTTCGCCGACCCGGCCTTCGACGGCATCCCCGAGTTCCACAGCGAGGAGGAGATCGACGCGCAGGGGCAGGTTGTTGCGGTCACGTACCCGCAGAGCGACGAGCAACTGCTCGATCCCGCGGGTGCCCAGGTGGACCAGCCGCCCCGTCCCGAGTATCAGACGGCATCCGGCCCCCGGCCCGCGCCCTCGGCCCTGCCGCGCAAGTATTACTACGATGGCGGTCAGGTGGAGATCGTGGCCCAACTGGTTTACGAACTGGATGCCGAGGGTAAACAGATCAACGTCACCAGGTTCAGCGAGTACGCCGGCAAAAGCGTGCGCACGCTGTACCGCACGAGCGAGGAGATACGCGCGCTGTGGGCGGACCCGGACAGCCGCAACGAGGTAGTGGCGAAGCTGGCGCAGCGCGGCGTCGATTTCGAACGGCTGGCTGCCGCGCTGAACCAGCCCGACGCCGATCCGTTCGACCTGTTGTGTCACGCCGCCTTCAACGCCCCGCTGTACACGCGGCGCGAACGGGCCGAGCGGCTGCGTAAGAACAAGCACGACTTCTTCACCCAGTTCGGCCCCGACGCGCGGGCCGTGCTCGACGATTTGCTGGACAAGTATGCCGCGCACGGCACGGCGCAGTTCACCATCCCCGATGCGCTGAAGGTGCCACCGATTTCAGAACACGGTAATATCAGCGAAATCGCCAGTTTCTTTGGCGGGGCTGAAAGGCTGCGGTACGCGGTGACGGAGATGCAGGCACTGTTGTATGTGGCATGATCGGCGGCTCGAAGTTCCGAGTGCTGAGTGCACAGTGCTCAGGCGCGGTTGTCAGGGGTTTTGATAACTGACAACCGGTTTGCTGTTGAATGTCGGTTCGGGCGAACCTGCCCGCGACTGCAAGTCGCGGGCTACCTGTGCAAGGTCGGCGACCGACCAGGGCGCGCTGCGGGCGACGGAGATTACACGATGGTCACACGGTCATCCTGAACGTGCCCATAGCATGCCTGCGAGCGAGTTCGCAGGCTGATACGGAAAGCCTGCCGGAAGCAGGCTATCGATGTGCCGCGGGGTGAAGGTGCTGCGCTGTGCCTATACAGATGATGTGGGCGCGATCTGTGGGGACGCGTGAACGCCTAGCGTCTGAGCCGATATCAAAATAAACCCCTGGCTCCGGTGCTCAGAACATGATGCCGCCACCTGTCATTCCGAACGCGCCATAGAGCGTTCGCAGGCTGAAGCTTCGCTGCGCGCGACGCGGAGCGTCTCTACCCATGTCGGCAGAGATTCCTCGCTCCGCGTCGGAATGACAAACAATTTGCTCTGCGAGTTCTGTTGGCGTCAGCAATCCTGGTCCCGGCATGGTAACGATACTTCACCCCGCAGCAGGGGTATCGAGTGGTGTGCAAATCCATTGCTCAAACGGCATCAATGGCAGGCGATCGAGCGCATTCTACGGGCTTGTCTCGAACTGACGTTTGTATACGCG
>JAMDDR010000252.1 GCA_023488685.1 Chloroflexota bacterium
GATTGCGGCCTACGCCGTCGGTGCGAACGAGGGTTTTTTGTACGTGCGCGGCGAATACAAGCTGGCGCAGGCGCGACTGCAGCATGCGATCGAGCAGGCCCGGGAGATGGGCTTCCTGGGCGAGCACATCTTTGGAAGTGATTTCAACTTTGACATACACGTGCACCTCGGCGCAGGCGCTTATATATGCGGCGAGGAGACGGCATTGATCGAGTCGCTCGAAGGCAAGCGCGGCGAACCGCGCGCCCGGCCGCCGTACCCGACGACGCGCGGCCTGTGGGGCAAACCCACGCTCATTAACAATGTAGAGACGCTGGCCAACCTGCCGGCGATCATCCGAAACGGCGCGGATTGGTACAAAGGGTTCGGCACGCCGAGCAGTCCAGGGACCAAGGTGTACACCATCCTGGGCAACGTCAACATGACCGGCCTGATCGAAGTGCCCATGGGCATCACGCTGCGCGAGGTGATCGCCATTTACGGCCAGGGCATGCGCAACGGTGCGGCCTTCAAGCTGGCGCAGACCGGCGGGTCCAGCGGCTCCATTATTCCGGCCACATTGCAGGATACGCCGATGGATTTTGATTCGTTCGGCAAGGCGGGTGTGGCGCTCGGGTCCGGCGCACTGCTCGTCTGCGACGAGGATACGTGTGTGGTTGATCTGGCCAAAGTGTTGTTGAACTTCTTCCGCGGCGAGAGCTGCGGCAAGTGCGGGCCCTGCCGGATCGGCACAGAACGTGCCCATCGTATTTTGACGGCAATTTCAGAAGGCACTGGCAGACTGCGCGACCTGGATGATCTGGAGGCGTTGGCGAACGGACTCATCCAGCTTTCGAATTGCGGTCTGGGCCAGACCGCGGCAGTGCCGATTCGGGATATGCTGAAGTATTTCCGGGCCGAAGTCGAGGCGCATATCCGGTTACGGGTTTGTCCAGCGGGCACCTGCCCGATGAGTGGCAGGTTAGTGAAGGCTGCGTGATCAATAATTGGTAAAAAGGATGAGACAAGATGGTCAATCTCAAAATCGATGGCATTGATGTCACCGTCCCCGAAGGGACAACGGTCCTGCGGGCGGCCGAGGCGGCCGGCGCTACGATCCCGACGCTGTGCGATCACAAGCACCTGACGCCATATGGCGGTTGCCGCTTGTGCCTGGTCGAAGTGGAGGGCGCGCGTACGTTACAACCGTCGTGCACGCTGCCGGCGAGCAACGGCATGGTCGTGCTGACCAATACGCCCAAAGTGCGCGAGGCGCGCAAATTCGTGCTCTCGCTCATCTTCAGCGAGCGCAATCATTTCTGCATGTATTGCGCGGTCAGCAATGGCGACTGTGAACTGCAGAACTCGGCCTACGGCGAGGGCATGACCCACTGGCCGCTACAGCCGAACTGGCTGCCGTTTGCGGTGGACGCGTCCAACCCACATTTCGTGCTGGACAACAACCGCTGCATCCTGTGCCGCCGTTGCATTCGCGCGTGTGGCGAGCTGGTCGGCAACTTCACCCTGGGCGTGGAAGAGCGCGGCACCAAAACAATGGTCGTCGCCGACCTGGGCGTGCCGCTGGGCGAGAGCACCTGCGTGAGCTGCGGGACGTGCGTACAGGTCTGCCCCACTGGCGCCATCATCGATCGCGCCAGCGCCTACAAGGGTCGTGACAAGGATGTACAACACGTCAAGAGCACCTGCGCCGGTTGCAGCGTGGGGTGCAGCATCGACATGGTCGTGCGTGACAATCACCTGCTGCGCATCGACGGCGACTGGGAAGCGCCCTTGAACGAGGGCTTGCTGTGCGAGGTGGGCCGCTTCAAGTCCCTGAACGACGAGCGCGAGCGCATCGTCGCGCCACTGGTGCGCAAGGACGGCGCATTGAAAGCCGCGACGTGGGACGAGGCGCTCGACCTGGTGGCCGCCAAGCTGAAGCCACTGGCAGGCCAGAATGGGAAGGGCATTGCCGCCATGGCGTCCACGCGCATGACCGCCGAGGCGCTGTACGAGTTCGACCAATTGTTCAGCGAGAAGATGGGCGCCGGGCTGGTGACCAGCACCGAGCAGGGCCTGTCAGCGAATAGGCCGACGAACACAGCGCCATGCAGCCTGGACGCGTTGAAGGCGGCGGATTGCGTGGTGGTGGTCAGCGCCGATTTAGGCACACAACACCAGGTGGCCGGGTTCTTCGTCAAGCGCATGCTGCCGAAGGGTACCAAGCTCGTCGTCATCGACAACAGCAGCGACAACAAGCTGGCGCAAGCGACCAATTATGCGCTGAAGCCACTGAAGGGCAGCGACTACGAACTCGTGATGGGCATCACCGCCGCCATCGCCAAGAGCGGCAAAGCCAAGGGCGCGGTGCCCAAGTCGGGCCTGTCGCGTTATACCCCGGAGGCGACCAGGCTGACGACCGGCGTCACCATCGAGACCTTGAACGAGGTAGCGCAGATCATCGCCAGCGCGCAGCGGCCGGTATTCGTGTATGGCAACAACGTCAGTGGCGGCGAGACCGGGCGCATGCTCAAGGCGCTCGCCAACCTGGCCACGATGACCGGCGCCCAGACCGGGCCGATTGGCGCCCTGGGCGGCGCGAACAGCCTGGCGGCAGCCGCGTATCAACTGGACCAGGCATTCGAGCCACAAGGGCGGCAGGTGATTTACCTGGCGCTGGGCGACGAGAAGCCCACGCCCAGGCTGGCAGCCCAACTCGAAACCGCACCGGACGCAAAGGTCAAGCCATTCATCGCCGTGCAGGCCAGCTATATATCGCCGGTGACGGCAATGGCGGACGTGGTGCTGCCGGTAGAGATGTGGGCCGAGCAGGAGGGCCATTTCCTCAACCTGGAAGGCCGGCTGCAGGAGACGAAGCGCGGCGTCACGGCACCTGACGAGGTAAGGTCAAGCGCCAAGGTGCTGCAAGCCCTGGCCGAGCGCATCGGCGTGGAACTGGATGGCAACTGGCAAAAAGATTTACGATTTTAGATTTTAGATTTTGGATTTCCGATTTTGGATTTGCAATCTTAGATTAGTGGGGCCGTGCGGGTCTGGCACCCAATCGGAAATCCAAAATCCAAAATCGGAAATGGAGCATTGGGATGGCAAAACCAAAGGTATCAACGGACTGGCTGGCAGGCTGCGCGGGATGCGAGATGTCTCTGCTGGACATAGACGAGCGCATT
>JAMDDR010000266.1:0-707 GCA_023488685.1 Chloroflexota bacterium
CGGCGGCGCGCGCGTCGATGCACACTTCGGCGGCTTCACCGTGCCGACCGACCAACCGGCGCCGGCCGGGGCCAATTCCGCCCCGTCGCCCTTCCTGACCTTCCTGGCATCCATCGGCACGTGCGCAGGGATCTACGTATTGGGGTTTTGCCAGCAGCGCGGGTTGCCGGTGAACGGCGTGCGTATCGTCCAGCGCATGGAGAGCGATCCCGAGAGCGGCCTGGTGCGCAAGATCACGCTGGATATCGAAGTGCCGCCCGACTTCCCCGAGAAGTACAAGCCGGCGCTCATCCGCGCCGCCGACCAGTGCAAGGTGAAGAAGCACCTGGAGCACCCGCCCACGTTTGAGGTGAGGACCGTCGTCGCCGACCCGGCAGCGGTATAAGCGCGAACTCTGAAGAGACCCGACTTCTGTTCGCGCAAACCACAACCTGTTGTGTTCAGAAGTCGGGTTTCTTATTATCTACGTTCACGTCGCGCGGCACCCGCGGCACGTTGAGCGGTTTACGCAGCACGACGAAATCCTCCAGCGCTTGCCTGCAGCCATCTGCCTCTGCGCGATGCCCGCCTGCCTCATAGTGGCGAATGGCCTCCTCATACTTTGCACAGGCGCCCTCAAACTTGCCTTCGACGAGATCGATCAGCGCGAGGTTCGCCAGGGAGGATGCAATACCGCTGGCGTAGTTCATGACGCGGCACTCGGCCAG
>JAMDDR010000266.1:717-3166 GCA_023488685.1 Chloroflexota bacterium
TCCGCAGCGCGCGCTCAGCTGCGGTTCCAGTCAACGAGACGTCCGAGGCTGTCCGGCACTCGGCCAGGAGTTCCTCATGCAGGGCGCGTGATTTGGCATCATCGCACTGATTGAAGGCGATGTTTGCCAGCATGTGCCGGGCGGACATGATCCCCTGCGCGTTGTTGGCTGCGTGCGCCATGGACAGTGCCTGCTCCATGAGCACCCTGGCCGCCTCATAGCGCTGCTCACGCCATGCCGTGGCGCCTTGCTGGAGCAACGCCACAATGTCGTCGGGAATTGTGACACTGGCATCCCCCTTCACAGGCTGGCCCATGCTACATCATCCTCCAGTGATCCTTGGGTGAATGCTCTAGCCCCAGACCGCACGGGCAAATCTAACACTTGATGCCATAAAAACAGGCGACACCTGAATCAGATGTCGCCTGTTTTGCTGTGTGTGCCGATGGTGGGCAGCTAGCACAAATTTTGCACCCGGACGCAGTGTGGTTCATTCAGTTGGTCATTGCAGGCATTAGTTTCACAAGATAACCACCGTCTGATCAAATCCACATTGGGTTAGGTACGATCATTTGGCTTGACGGGGTTGCATTAGCCTCGATACTGCACGCTCCAATTCTGTTTTATCCTTCATCGCTAGTGAGATTCTTTCGGCCAAATCCACGTGCAGCCCCAATTATGCTAGTATCTGAGATACAAAATCCCATCGTGGTTTAAACTTTGATTTTATAGACGCCCTGATCATCGCAGAATATATGTATGGACATTATGATCGCGGGTTTGCTGCATGTGGTCGACAACGTACGAGAACAAGCTGTTGCGCCCTCACTGCGAGGAATGCGCCCCACAGCAACTGGGGAGCAAAAGCTCCTCCGGTCTACACCGGATCGTGGGCACCAATTTCGCCTTCATGCCGGACAGCCTCGGACGTCTCGTTGACTGGAACCGCAGCTGAGCGCGCGCTGCGGACACGAGTTCCGCCTGCTGTGTTAACTCGGACGTCCAGAGGGTCATGTTGGTCGATAGCGCTTTCCATTGCATAGCGGGAACCCAACCAATATGAAGGTCTACCCGCTCGGCATATGAAACACGCTCATGCTAGTAGAGACAGGGTTCTCGACGGTGACGACCATTTGCGCCTGCATAAAACTGCCACTGCGTGGCGGGCCACTTCCGCACGCGGCTGGCGTTCATCACCATCGTGCTCAACCTGCTCCTACAGTAGCATGACCTTCCGCCTGATGCACGTGGCTTCTTGAAGCTATCCATTGATGTTCATCTTTGAACCTGCACCAAGGAAGGGATAAGAAGAGTAATATGAGCAAGGACGACAAACAACTCAGCAATCCTTTTTCGACCGGTGGCGGTGGTGGACAATTCGAGGCACATGTGCAGGCTTCTTTTGTCGTGCTCATGCTTACTGGTGGATTTGCTCCTTGCATGCCTTACTGGCCCATCAGCAAGATAAAGCTGCAAGGGAAATTCGCCGGGTATGATACAGATGATCTGATCGTTTTTGTTGAAAAGCCAGGCGGTGATCAGAAACGAAAGCTTCTTTGTCAGATCAAACATTCCATCAGCATCACTGAAAATGACAAGATGTTCGGCAAGGTTATTCATGCTGCATGGAATGACTTTAACAACCGCAACCTTTTTACCAGAAACCGAGATGCCATTGCGCTTATCACCTGTCAGTTAAGCGCGACAGATATCAACGATGTGCGCACTATCCTCGAATGGGCAAGATACTCAGAAAATGCCGATGAATTTATAAGAAAGGTAAACCAGACTCACTTTAGTAGTCATAAAAAACAAAGCAAGTTAAAAGCCTTTAGGAGAAAGCTGAACAGTGCCAATGGTGGCAATCTTGTCTCGGACGAGATGCTTTTTGAATTTTTGAAGCATTTTCACCTTCTTGGCTATGACTTGGATTTAAAGGCCGGAGTGACTTCATCGCTACTTCACTCACTGATTGGTCAATATTCACAGGAGAATGCTTCGTCATTATGGGTTCAACTCGTCGACGAGGTGCAGTCTGCTAACAAAAACGCAGGCACTATTTCACGTGAGAGCCTTAACGATGATTTGCGAACCGCTTTCAAGCAGCGGGCCTATGCGGTTATCCCCGACGAGTTATCAGCAGGTCAGTTGCTGTCAGCCAAACCCGTCTGGAATCAACTCGCATACGCTTCTGATCTGGTGGTTGCAAACCTCCTCGGCTCATGGAATGAGAAAATCGAAGCCGATCTTGAGATCTTTCGCCAACTTGCTAATGAGGATTTTAGTTCTTGGATTACCAAAAGCAGGCAGATATTACAACAGCTAGCAAGCCCTGTGTCCCTAAAAAATGGAAGGTGGCGCGTTACTGAACGGGGAGCCATGTGGCAAGCATTGGGAGCAAGGCTTTTCGATAACGATTTGGACCGCTTTAAGCAGTGTGTTGTCAGTG
>JAMDDR010000390.1 GCA_023488685.1 Chloroflexota bacterium
CTGAGCGTTGGCGCAGGCCAAAGGCTCGGCGCAGGCATTCGACGCGTTGCGGAAGGAGTATGAGACCAATGCGAAGATTTACGGCCGCGACGTGACGCGCTATCGCCTATATCTGGAAACACTGGACAAGGTGCTGCCCAACGCTCAGGTATACGTGATGGACACGGAAAATGGCGGCGCGATGACCCTTCGCCTGTACACAAATCCACAGCAAGTGAGCGAAGGGACGCAACAGAAGTGAATCATGCCTGAGGGTTGGAAGCAGGTTTTACAAGATCTGCGCAATGCATTGCGCAGTGATGCGCCACTCGAGGAAAAACCATCCACGCGCGATGGGCCTGATGCGGCCGAGGCTGCGGAAGCAGCTTCTCATCCAGAGCGTGATCCCAACGCAGCTGCTGAGATGCACGCAGATGGTGGCACGGGCGCAGCCATTCAGGGAGACCAGGTAGCTGCTGATGCGCCGGCCTCCTCCGTGCCGACGCCCGAGTCGCCGACTATGCCGGGTGAGGCCGCGTCTGCCGCCAAGGCGCAGCCTGGGCCCTGGCAGGCCAGCGTGATAGTGGGCGTGTTGGCCGTTGCCGCAATAATCGTAGCCGCCTGGCCAATGGGTCTGGGAGAACTATGGGCGCAGTTGACAGCGCCCAAGCCACCCACGCCGGATGTCGTCGCCGTCTACAACGGCGGGCAAATCACCGTGGCCGATTTTGAGGCACATCTGAAGGCGCTCGCGCCTCAGGCCTATACCGAGACCGTCAGGTCGCTATCCACACTGCGCGCGCTGGCGCGCGAAATGGTGGCCGATGAAGTAGCCCGGCGTTGGGCGATTGACCAGAAGAAAGACGCGGATAAGAACTTCCAACACACGATGGAGCATATTACCGAGGAGATCAATCTAGACACATTCACCAAGCAGTTGCACAATGGCCAGATTGACATTCCGGAGAGCGAGATTCAAAGCTACTTTGAGGCAAACAGGACCGAGTTCATCAGCCAGACGCTGACCGCGGTGCGCGAGGATATTCGGCGAAGGCTGGTGGAGGAGCGGGAGAGCAAATACGTCAGTGACTACTTGAGCCGGCTCAAGAGCAACGCCTCCGTCACCCGAAATGATGACCTGCTCAATGTGCCGGAGCCAATGGCCAACGACATCCGCGCATATTACGACGCGAACCGGCGGACCTACACCGTGACGGCGCGCTTCACGATCGACTTACTGACGGTTCCAGTCACGGGCCGCGAACAAGATGCCAAAGCGACGGCTGAGAAAGCGTTGCTGCGGCTGCGATCCGGAGCCGATTTTGCGGCCGTGGCGCGCGAGATTACGGGAACACAAGTCATCACTGGCATTGAGGTGATGCCTGGCACGGAGGGCGCGGCGTGGGATACAGCGGTGAGCGCGCTGAAGCCGGGCGAGCTGTCGGGCGTATTGCGCTCGCACAACGCCTTCGACATCGTTCGCGCCGTGAAGATGGAGCTAGAGCGGCTGCAGACGTTTGAAGAAGCCAGCCCCGCGGTCGAGGCAATCGTGCGCCAGAAGAAGCTGGACGAATGGATGCAGGCTAATGGCGCAAAAACGCTGTTCACCATCAAGAACCAACGCTACACGCTGGGGCAGTTTTACGACGAATACAAGGAGTTCCCGCCCGAAACCCGCGCACGCTTTAGTGGTAAGGATGGATTCAAGCGGCTGGCTGATGCTCTTATTGACCGGCTGGTGCTGGTTGAGGATACCTACGATCAACTACTTCAGGAGAAGAATAAAGCCGCGATTGACCAGACGCGGCTGGACATTCTGAAGCAGATGCTGGAGCAGCAAGAGGTGGATGACAAAATCGTCATCACCGATGCGGACATCAACCAATACTACGAACAGAACAAGGAGCGTATGGCACTGCCGCCCAGAGTCCGCATCCGCTACATCCGGGTTGGGCTGGGCAACAGTGAGGATGAGCAGAAAGCTGCGCGCGCTAAGGCCGATGAGGCCTACAAGAGGTTGTCACCAGGATTGCTGCAACAAAGCGCCGACTTTGCTGCTGTCGCAAAGGAATATTCCGAAGATCCCGATACCGCGGCCAACGGCGGCGAACTGCCGAACTGGATTGGCGAAAGCGGGCCGTTTGAGGCGCCCGATCTTCACGCCTTGCATGAAGCCGCGTTGGCGTTGCCTATTAATGGCGTCAGTCAGCCGATCCCGGTGGGTGATAGTCTGTACATCATCCAACCCATCGAACGCACGGAACCGCAGACGCTATCACTGGACGAGGCTAAGTCTTACATCCGTGAGACGCTGACTGACGAGAAGCACCGGGAACTGAGTGCCCAATTGCAGGAGACGCTCGCCAAACAGATCAACGCGGTGTTCTACGATTCAGCACTGGAAGCGTACATAAAGAGTACCGGGGTTCCACTGAATAGTGAATCGAAGGAGTGAATAGAGGGCATGAAAGCACATGTATCAGAAAACGGTCGCTTGACGCGGCTGCGTTACTGGTCTGCCGGGTTGTCTATCTTCGCCGGGCTGATACACGGCGTCGTGACGCCAGAGCACTTTGAGGAATGGTGGGGCTACGGCGCTTTCTTCTTCGTCGCCGCGTTAGCCCAGATTTTCTATGGGGTTTTGCTGTTGCTGCTGCCATGGGCCTATGATGAGACGGGTGCCGCGCTCGGCACGGAGGCGGACCGGCGTACGGCCACCTACTGCATCGTCGGCATTCTCGGAAATGCCGCAATCGTCGCCCTGTGGATTGTGACACGCACCGTCGGCATTCCCTTTTTCGGGCCGGAGGCGGGCGAGATCGAGCCGATCACGGCCATCAGCCTCGTGTCCAAGTTGATTGAAGTGGCACTGGTTGCGTGTCTCTTTCTGATCGTTCGCCGTACTCGGGCGACATCTTACGGTACAGGAGCGTCCGCTTGAGTGAACAAAGCCTTGTATCGGTCAACTCGCAACAGCGGTTGACGACGTTCGGCCATGCCGTGTTGTTCGTGCTGGGCTTTTCAGTCGTGTTCGTCGTCGGCTGGGGTGGTGCGGCCACGGCGCTAGGCGCACTGTTCTACGACAACAAGTCTCTGCTGGCACGGGTTGGTGGTGTAGTCGTCATCATCTTCGGCCTGCACACGCTTGGCGTCCTGCGCCTCCCCTTCCTTAGCTATGACATGCGCCCAGAGTGGCGCGGCGCGGGCGGCTACGCATCGTCGGTGTTGCTGGGTGTATTCTTTGCAGCCGGTTGGTCGCCGTGTATCGGCGCGACGCTGGGCGCCATCCTCACATTGGGAATGAGCACGGATACCATCAGTCAAGCGATCGTGTTGTCGAGCGGCTACGCACTTGGCTTGGGGCTGCCGTTCCTCGCCCTCAGCCTGCTGATGGATCGGGCGATCCTCGTGACGCGCAAGATTCAACCCTGCATGCGGGCCATCCAGATCGCCAGTGGCCTGCTCATGATCGTGATGGGTGTATTGCTTTTCACGAATCAGCTTTACTACATCGCTATCTGGGCGCAGCAGACGGGACTATATATGGATCTGCCGACAGGTGGCGTGACGCCGAGCTATCTGATCGCCGTGCTCGGCGGACTGGTGTCATTCTTGTCGCCGTGTGTGCTGCCGCTGGTGCCGGCTTACGTCGGTTACCTGGGCGGCAAGCTGCCAGTGCGACAATGAAAAGCTGTGAACGGTTGGCTGTCACATCATTTGACCAATACCTTTTCAATCTCACGCGCAATCTCGTCTGGTAGTAGCTTGATGGGAAAGGAGAGAATCCACTCCGTTGGCACTATCAGCTACATGATGATCGCCAGGACGCGGTGCCTTCCAGCGAATGATTTCTTAATAAGGCAAGAAGGATGCTCAAGTATTTGCCTGTAATCTTTGTTGTAGTGTCGGCTATGCTAGCTGGCTGTGCTGGCGCAGCGCCGTCGTCTGACCAGCCAAGCCAGATTACCGTTAAAGATGCTTGGGCGCGTCCGGTGGTCGCCTCAGGCGACGCCAACGGTGCGACCTATTTGATCATCGAAAACAAGGGTGGCCCCGATCGGCTGATCAGCGTCAGCGGCGACGTTGCAGACATGTTTGAGGTGCAAGAGACAAAAGAGATCAATGGCATGATGTCCATGCAAGAGGTTGAAGGTGGCTTGGAAATACCTGCCAACATGACGGTCACTCTCAAGCCAGCCGGTCTGCACATCATGATGATGAAGATCAGGCGCGATGTGAAGCCCGGCGACACGTTCAAACTCACGCTCAAGTTCCAGTCCGGGCTGGAGATTCCAGTAGATGTGATGGTTCGGGAGGCGTAGAGGCGAGGGTGTAACCATAAACAGAAAAGCGACGGAATCAAATAGGCAAAAATGCTTGCTCCCTGCCCGACAGTTGGCGCTACACAGCCCACGCCATGTCGTGTATCCTCCAGCGTGGACATTGAGCCAACTTTATGTGCAAGGAGATGCCGCCTGATGCAGAGTAGACTACGGAGCAAACAGCGGAGCAAACAGCATCTACTGGTCTTGGTAGCGCCTCTGCTCATCCTTTTAAGCGCGGCGACGGCCGGCTGTGGTGTAATGCCCAATCCTTCTGCCGATGAGCCGGCGATGGCCTCCATGGCTGACATGCCCGCCGAGGTGAAGACGGCACCCGTGCTCGTGCAGCAGGCGTATCAGTTTGCCGTGGCGAACCCCGATGTACTGCAGAAGCTGCCTTGTTATTGTGGGTGTGGCGCCATGGGACACCGGTCGAACTATGACTGTTACGTCAAAGCGGTGGATAGCGCCGGCAAGGTGACGTACGACTCGCATGCGCTGGGTTGCTCAATCTGTGTGGACATCACCCAGGACGCCATGCGGCTGCTCAAGCAGGGCAAGGGCGTGCAGGAAATCCGCGCGTACGTGGACGCCACCTATTCCAGGTACGGTCCATCGAACATGCCGCAGTAGCGGGCTCAGGCTGGAGTAGCGACTGCATCTATGCACCCGAACCACCGCATTCGCACCGCCGGGATCAGCTTCCTGATCGGGGTGTGTCTGGTGATGCTCATTTACGGCTTCACCCGGCTCAGTACCCTTCATATTGAGCCGCGCGTGCGCACCATCGACGTGCGGGGTACGGTGGCGGAGACCGGTGGCTGGGAGCCCGGCAACTTCACGGCACGGGTGGGTGAGCCAGTGCGCATCCGCCTGACTTCAGGCGATATGCTGCACGGCTTCGCCATCGGGCAGATGGACGTGCCGGCGGTGGACGTCATACCCGGCGAGACCAGCGAGGTTACCCTCACGTTTGATCGCCCCGGCAAGTACGTCTACTACTGCACGCGCTGGTGTGGTCTGGGACACTGGCGCATGCGCGGGACGATTGAGGTGGAAGGCACCCGCGCGCCACAGCCTACGTCCGGCGTACCGCTCTATGTCCATCTCAGCATCGATATCGACGCGCCGCACCAGGCGAGTGTGGTTCCACGCACGCAACCTGCGGCGGGGCGTGGCGAAGCGCTTGGCGTCGCCATCCCAACGGAATACGCTTCGCTCGACTATTACCGTTCGCACAGTCCAGCTCAACTATGGCAGGCGCTGCGAGCTTTATCGGAGACCCAACCCTTGAGTGATGCCGGCGTATGGGATGTGGTGGCGTTCGTCTGGGCGTCGCACACAAATGCGCAGGCACTCACGACCGGCAAGCAACTGTACGCCGAGAACTGTGCGGCGTGTCACGGCGACAGGGGCGCCGGCGACGGTGCCATGGCTGTGGCGCTGGGCCGCCAGTCCACCAGCGAGTTTGGAAGCGCCACCCTCACGCCCACCAATTTCACCGACCCAACCCTCATGTTGGGCGCCAGCCCGGCGTTGCTGCAGGGCAAGATCATGCGGGGCGGCATGGGCACGGGCATGCCGTATTGGGGGCCGGTGTTCACGGACCCTCAGACCTGGGCCCTCATCGACTACCTGTGGACATTTCAGATGGGGTATTCAACAAAGCCATCTAAAGATGGTCTTTAGACCATGAAACTATACGCCATTATCCAGCGACAAACACCCGAACCAGCCACACGGGCATCCGACCCAGGCCAGCAGAGTCTCAGGCTGCTTTGGGCCCTGACCCTGGCGAGCCTCTTGCTTCTACTGACCCAGTTCGGCCTGGTCACCTGGCCGTACGATCCGCAAGGCTTTCCAGGCGATTACGTGGTTAGGCCCGACGTGGAGGGCGCGACGCCAGTACAGTCCGCCGCAGTGCGGCCCAGCGTGCCGGATGGGGCATCGAATGCCACGTCAGCCAGCGCGCCTGGGCTAAAGGTCGACCGGGAGCGCATCGATCTGGGCGACGTCAAGCTCAACCAGGTGGTGGGTGTCGCGTTCACACTGACGAATGCCGGCGGTCAGCCCCTGCGGATTCAGGAGCCCCCTTACATCGAAGTGCTGGAGGGATGCTGCCCGCCGGACCCGGTTGTGGGTGCGATGACGCTTAACCCCGGCCAGAGCACGCAACTGTCGCTACAATTTATGATGCACGAGGGCATGGGGGGCAAACACCTCTTCCGCGTGCACGTCAAGAGCGACGACCCGAACCAACCCGATCGAACGCTGGACGTGGTGTCCAATTGGGTCTGATCGTTGTCGGTCGTCGGTATGTGGGTTTGGAAATTGGGCGCATACGAAAGGGAAGTGATTAAGGGTAAGGAGATGATTCTATGAGTCAGAATAGTAGGAAGTCGAGGCGAACGGGTCCCCCGCGGAGGCAGAACAACAGTCTGCTGTGGGTTCTCATCGTAGCCGGCGGCGCTTTGGCGCTCGTGCTGTTTGGTTATCTGGTATGGGCGATGGCGACCGGCGGTGCTGCAGGCTCGGCTGCGCAAGTGACGCCGGAGGTGACCGGTGCACCTAAGCTGAAGGCCGACCGCGGCGAGATCAACCTGGGCGACGTGAAACTTGGGCAGACCGTTCAGGCTGAGTTCATCTTGACGAACGTAGGGGACCAGCCACTGCAGGTCACCGAAAAGCCCTACATCGAAGTCTTGGAGGGGTGCTGACCGCCCACCCCGGTCATCGGTTCGATGACCCTCAATCCCGGCCAGACGACCAAACTGTCGATGCAGTTCATGATGCATGGCGACATGGGTGGCAAACACCACTTCCGCGTGCACCTGAAGACGAATGACCCCGCCCAGCGGGAACAGGCGGTCGACGTGCTCTCGAACTGGGTGCCTTAGTAGGACAAGCTGTCAGCTTGTCCTACGGTGTGTATCGCGCTTGTCCTACCATGGCTGCGTGAGTTCCAGACTTTCCAGCATGGTCTGGTGATTCATCTGTCCCATGATGACGTTGCGGATGATGCCCTTGGGATCGATGAAAAATGAAGTGGGCAACCCCGGCACGCGGTAGGCTTGCGTGACTTTGCCCTGCTCATCCATGGGGATGGGGAAGGTGATCTTGAACTCGTCGATGTAAGCCTGTGCGTCGGCCACGGTGTCCTGCGGAGTGACATTGATCCCTAGAATCACCAGGCCCTGCTCTTGATACCCGGTATAGAGTTGTTGCAGCTCCGGTGCTTCGGCGCGGCAGGCAGTACACCACGAGGCCCAGAAGTTGATGAGCACTGGATGCCCGCGCAGCTTGCTGAGCGTGACCACGCCGCCGTCGAGGGTACCCAGCGTGAAGTCTGGCGCAAGCGAACCCACCCTGGGGAGCGCGCGCACCGCCTCCTCGTAGTTCGGTTTCTTGTCCTCATCCTGAACTTCGTCCCGGTCTGCTGGCAGGATCGGCGGCGCGGGATTGGCTGGTTTATCGGCGCGCTGCAGCACGCGCGCTGTGGGCGTGGCGCGTGGGACGGGCACAGGTGTGCTCACCACTGAACGTGCAACTGGAACAGTGGTGGCGGGCGCCTGAGTTGACGATGTGCAGGCGGCTAGAAACAAGGTGCATGCCAGTATGCCTGACAGTGGTCTGTGTCTGTAGAGTGCACTCATTGGTATTACTCGGCGAGCAGCGGTTCGATTACCGCGCTGAGCTGATCGGGCGTCACGCGCTGGACGGCGACGTAACGGATGATGCCGCGCTTGTCCACGACGAACGTCTCGGGTACCCCGGTGATGTGGTAGGCGCGCGCGATTTGCTGCTGCAGGTCAACGCCGTTAGCATAAGTGGTGGCATACTCTTTCAGGTAGGCCAACGCCGCCGTCTCCGTATCGAGGTAGTCGACGCCGAGGAAGACCGCGCCGCGGTCCTGGTAGCGCCGGTAGGCCGCTTCGAGGCCGGGCGCTTCCAGGCGACACTCGGTGCACCAGGAGGCCCAGAAGTTAATCACGACCACCTTGCCGCGCAACTCTGACAGGCGGACCGTCTCCTTTAGCCCACCCCGGTAGTTCGGGTACAGTGTCATGCTGAAGTCTGGTGCAGGCGTGCCCACTGCGGGACGCCTGCCCACCTGCGAGGCCAACAGCAGGCCGACCCCGAACACACCCGCCAGTCCCAGCGCGGCCAAGGCTGTCACCAGGATAATGAGTTTCTTGCCTTTCATCTCGCGCTCCTTCTTATGGTCACACGACGTTAGGGTAGGGTATTGGACTGTCCTAGCCGAGTGGGCCGGAGCCAAACAGCGCCAGCCGGGTGAGCGCCAGTGCCGTCATGAAGGCCGCGGCGAGGATGAACCCAGCCGCCCAATATCCCACCACATCACGCAGGCGTGTGAAGCGCGCGGTGTGTCCTGTGATGAGCACCCACACGAGCGTCATTAGGGTTGTGATGATGGTGATGATTGCGGCACTGTTGAAAAGCGCTAGCGGCAGCAGTACGGGCGCCCAGTTCGCCAGCGTGACAGCAAAGAGAACGGCTTGCACGGCGGCCATCCCGGCAACATCCTGCCAGCCGGTGAACAATCCTGTCGTGGTGCGCGGTTTCTGCCACAGCGCGAGGTTTGCCAACGGCAGCAGCAGCATGGCGATGCCGACGCCCGAGGCCAGGCCGGTGCCCAGCCGCAGGTACAGGTTGGGCGCATAGAGCTGTAGCAGTCCCATGTCATACAGCAACGCCTGTGTGCCGTCAAACACCATCACCCCGAAGAGGGTGACGCACAAACCCAGCCGCCACCCTCTCGGCAGCGCGGCTGCGCCCAACTGCCCACGGGCGGTGAAGTACAACAGCGCCAGCAGCGCACCGGCGAACATGCCGAACATGCGCGCCTCGATGGGCATCTGCTGCCCGCCGATGAACACGCTGTGCGCGGGCCGCTGCGGGCAGAAGGGGGAAGCGATGAGGAAGGCTTTCTGCAGCCAGGGCAGAGGCAGCAACGCGAACAGCGTGAGGATGTTCGCCGCGAACAGCAGCATGAGCAGAGCGCCCACCGACAACGACCGCTCACCTGCCTTCGATCTGTGTTTGGGTCTTACCACGTCAATTCCTTGCGGTCGCTGGTTGCTGGTCGCTGGTCACCAGCGACCAGCAACCAGCGACCAGCGACTATGGCAACGCTACCTCGGTCCAGTATCCCGGATCGACCGTCACACCGCCCACGGCGAGGTCGAAATGGACGTGCGGTCCCTGGCTGCGCCCACTGTTCCCCACAACGCCGATCACATCACCCTGGTCAACCATCTGTCCCTCTTTCACATCTGTGCGCGACAGGTGGAAGTAACCGGTAAATACGCCGCGTCCGTGGTCGATGACGACGATAAGACCTCGGATGGCAAAAGGCCTTACCGCCACCACGCGGCCCGGCGCCCCAGCCCTGACAGGCGTGCCGATGGGAGCCGCGATGTCATAGCCGGTGTGGTAGGTGCCCAGGTTCACGTCGTTGTAGACGCGCCGGTTGCCGTAACCGGAGACGAGCTTGCCGACGACCGGCCGGTTGAACGGACCCGACCACCACTGCTGGGTGCTGTATCCGCTATAGATGCGTTTGATCTCCCACGCCTCATCGGCGTTCAGATCAGGGTCGAGCAGGGGCATCAGCTTAGTCGCGATAGCCACTGGTTCGAGCAAGTACTGTCCGGGTCGCAGTGTAACCTTCCCGGATGCCGAGCTCTGTGCACCGGTGCCCGTTGTGGCAGTGATCGTCAGGCGGTAGCTCCCCGGCTGCATCATGGCATCCAGCCCGGCCAGGCCGATGAACCGACCGCTCCCGCGACCTTCATCCGGCGCAAAACGGATGCGCTGCGGACCGAGTTGCCCTTCGACACGAGTAGCGTTGTCTGTCTGCACCCGCACGATCATCACGTCGCCTTGTCGGGGCGTGTTCGAGGACAGGTGAATGTTCATCAACGGATACGGCAGTGCACTGGCGGACGCCTGGACCGTTGTCGGGATGCGCAACATCTGTCCGGTGACGAGGCAATCGGCGCAGGACAAGTGGTTTACTGTGCGCAATATATAGGGTGAAGTCGCGTGCTGTGCGGCGATGGTCAGCACCGTCTCATGGGGTATGACGCGATGGAGTTGCAACGAGTGAGAGGGGTGCTGGGGCATTCGCAGTAACTGACCCTCCTGCAGGTCGTCGCCGCGCGCCAGCGTGTTCATCTGCGCCAGTTGGCCTTCGTCCGTGCTCGTCAACTGCGCGAGGGTACTGAGGGTCTCACCGAAGTTGACCGGGTGCGTGACGACACTCGTGTCCGTTCTCGGCCCCACCTCAAGTGGGGCGCTGGCCAGCGCGACGAACAACGCACTGGCCAGCACAAGTGGGAGTGGGGTGGGTGTGAAGATCATGGTGCGCTCAACGGCGGCCTACCACTTGCCGGTAGATGACACCCAGCGTCCTCGGCCCGCGCGCCAGCGACTGTAGGAACAACATAGCATTGAGTATCCACGTCATCAGAATCGCGTGCACCATCATGGCCGGGACGAGTGCGGTGCCTAGAGGCAGTGGGGGGTACCAGCCGTAGCCGTCACGCCCCGGCGCGATGGGCGCGTAGTCGACGATGTCGCCCACGACAAACCACGCGAACACGACCAGGCTGTTGTAGACGTTCGGCCGCTGCAGGTACTGGAACAGCAACAGCCCCTCGACGGTCATGCCCAGATGCGTGGCGAACATGAGCAGCGAGACGGGGTTCAGGTCGCCGGTGCGCACCCAGTACAGCGCCCAGAACAGCATCGTCCAGGTGCCGTACTTGATATTGAACCCGATGGCGAACCGGTTCAGCAGGTCATTGGAATGACGGCGATGCAGCAGGATCAGCGCAAGGCCGAACAACAGGGTCGACAGTGGCGAGTCGGGAATGAAAGGGTACGCCCACGGCGGTGGCTGGTTGGCCTGGATAAAGCCCCCATACCAGAACACAGTACCGATGAAAAAACCGAGGATGTTCAGTCCTGCCAGCCCATAAACCAGGCGTGGGGCAGATACCACCGCGTCACTCCAGGTACGAACAACTGTAAAAAAGCGCTTCATGATGATCGTGTTGAGTTAGCGCGGCGCCATGTTGCCCGGCGGTGTAGCTTTGGCGACGCCTAGCGCTTCGATGAGCAGGGCGGTGAATTGCGCCGCGAAGTCACTGTCGTCGTCCACCGACAACAGCGAGACCACGGAACTGCCGCCTGTCCCCTGGACAGAGATGACCCCGGGTGTGCTCATCCCAGACTGGTTCGCGAACACCAACAACACGGCATACCGGCAGTTGCACTGCCCCTTGCCGTACTCGGCGCATGTGGAACAGTTCGGCGCGTGGCTTGCAGCCGTTGCCAGTGACAGATCGAAGCTGCGCAGGGTGCGATAGCCGCGCTGCGGGAGGACGCGCTCGAGCGCGCCGACCAGTTGAGCGCAATCCGCTTCGATAAAAACCGTTTCCACCCTCACAGCATAAAGCTCGACGGGCAACCTGTGAATACGCGATGTGGCGTGGCTTAAATAGGCATTTCTGCTTAGGCGCTGACGGCCCTCGCATGCGCCGATATGAACGGCATGGCATGATATAGGCAATATTGCGCGGTTAACAGTACGCCGTTTCGCGCTTGGAGAGCACAGATGTATGCGTTAATCTCTGCATGACTGTATTGCGTGACCAAAGCACTTGGGCCGCGCACTAAACTGCCACAAGGAGCACTGGCAAGGAGCACTCACCGTGTCAAGAAAATCCCGAGAAGCCCTGCGGCACTCGCAGCAGCGCCAGAAGCGAGTCCGCGCGATTGCCTTCGGCGCCGTCGTCCTCACCGTTTTAGCCGTGGCCGCCTACCTGCTGGTAGCGGCGTTCTCGCGGCCGGCGCTCCCGCCGATGGCCGGGAATGTCATCGATGTCGCCGCCGACATGGGCGGCTTCGACCAGAAGGAGATCCGCGTCAAGGCCGGTCAACCCGTGACCGTGCGCCTCACCAGCCTCGACAACTCGCACCACACCGACGGCGGTGGTAAACATCAGTGGGCGGTGGACGAGCTTGGGGTAAGCGTCGTCGCCCCGCCGGAGGGCAACAGCTACGCTACCTTCACACCGGTGAAAGCCGGCACCTACACCTATTACTGCGACATCTGCTGCGGCGGTCGTGCCAACCCGAGCATGCAGGGGACACTCATTGTGGAGGGTTAGGCCATGGCGACCACATCACCTGTGCACCGGATCGTCGTGCTCTCGGCGCTCCTCATCGTGGCTCTGGGCGCCGTCGCGCTGACCGGCTTCTGGCACCCCAACGCACCCGCGATGGCGATGCAGCAATACCTGCCACAGATCACGTTGCCCGCCGTGATCGTCGCCGGCGTCATCGACGGCATTAATCCCTGTGCCTTCACGGTCCTGCTGTTGTTCATCACCGCCATGTTGGTGACGCTGCAGGCCGGCGCGCAGACGGTGCAGGAAGTGCGACTGCGCATGCTGGGCAAGGGCGCGATCTATATCGCCGCTATCTTCCTGACGTATCTGGCACTCGGTGTCGGGCTATTGAAGTCGTTCGACCTCTTCACCCGCGAGCACTTACCCGCCCGCTTTGGGGCGCTGTTTGCGATCCTGTTTGGGCTGTGGATGGTGAAGGATTTCTTCCTGCCCGACTGGGGCTGGCGGTTACAGGCGCCCGGCCGGATCGGCCAGATTGCGCGCCTGTCGGCCAAGCAAGCCACCGTCCCCGCGCTCATCGTGGGCGGCTTTCTCATCGGGCTGTGCACTGTGCCATGCAGTGGGGCGGTTTACCTGGGTGTGTTGAGTTTGCTGGCGATGCAGCCCACCGCCTTACTTGGGTACGGCTACCTGGTGCTGTACAACGTCGTCTTCATCCTGCCGCTGGTGGTGATCCTGATCGCCGCCGCTGCACGCCCGACGCTCAACCGCCTGGCGCACTGGAACCTGCACCACAAGGAGTGGGTGCGGCTGGTGTTGGGCGGCGGCGTGGTGGTGATGGGCCTGCTCATCTTGTTCATGGTTTGAGAGAAATGGAACTCACTGCCTTAGCCCAGATCATCGACCGCTACAAGGCGGACCCGGAGTCGGTTTACAACACGTGGTTCACCGGCAGCGCGGAGCGGATGAAAGCCTTCCGCGCCATTCGGCAGGGCGTGCGCGACATCGTCGAGAGCATCGCCGCTGGCACCTTCGGGAATGACTTCAAGGGCTCGCCCCTCGAGTTCGTCCTCACCGCGATCACGGAGCAGAAGCAGGTGTTCGAGGGCGCTGCCCACCCCTTCTACTGGAAGCCCAAGCTGCGCATCCCCGATATCTACGAGAATACCACGAACCAGCGCACGTTCGGGATGTTTCTGGAGGCCTGCGCGTCCGCCACGCGGGATGATCAGTTGGTCGCGGAGATGAGCCGGCTTGCGGACGCGAGGATCAAGGGCCTCGGACCGGCGGTCGCCAACATCGTCTACTTCCTCCACCCGACGCTCGTACCACCGTTCAACACCGCAATGGTCAACGGCTTCAACGCGCTGTTCGGAGACAAAAAGAAGCTCGGTTCGTGGGAGAGCTATCTCGCCATGCGTGAAGCCATCCTACGGGTGAACAGCGAGCCCGAGGTGCGCGGCCGGCTGTCCAAAGATCTGGGCGCATTCGCCGGGCTCCTGTTCGAGATTGGCACCGGTCGGATCGTCATCTCCGGTAACGCCGACGCCGTCTTGCAGGCGACCCGGGAGCAGGCCGACAAGGCCGCCCGGCAACGTCACAAGGAGGTGCTTGCCGAGGTGCAGGAAGAGTCCGAGCACACGTACATACAGTACCTGCTGATCAAGATTGGGCGCGCGTTGAACTACGACGTGTACGTGGCACGGAACGACCGGCACCGCTCCTGCGACGGGCAGTCGTTCGCGCAACTGACGTTGCCCGAGCTGCCCGCATACGGTTGGCCCGTCGAGGTGATGGAGACCGTCGGCCTTATCGACGTGATCTGGCTCAGGCCGGGAACGGCCGAGATCATCAGTGCGTTCGAGGTGGAGAAGAGCACGTCCATCTACTCGGGGATTCTGCGGATGCAGGACCTGGCTCGTTGCATCCCGGGCTGTACCTGCCACTTCTACCTAGCCGCCCCGAACCAACGCGAACGAGAGGTCATGGCGCAACTCGCCCGGCCATCCTTGCGCAGTAGCCTAGCGGATACGCCGATGGCGTTCATTCCGTTCGACGAACTGCGTGAGCACTGTGACGGGCTCTGCCTGTTCGGGGAGGATCACACCGTCATGCGTAAGATCTCACGCGGCTTACGCCCCTCGTCTTGATGTTGTGGGTATCTGCTGACGCATAAGGTCTCAAAGCGGTAGGCCCAAGCTCCCGCAACCCACTCGCGGAAGGTTGGATTCCAAGCATCTTTCAGTACCGTATGATGACGAGTGTACCCATATCAGCCCATTCGTAGAGGGCGGCGGCGTCGGGGTCGTCGAGCACGATGCAGCCGAAGGAGACCGGCCGGCCTAACAGCCCTGCCCATAGCTTCCCACCGCGCTTGTTGATCGGCAGCGCATGGAAGCCGTTCTCCACGCGGCCGACGTCGTAGATGCCCATCCAATACGGCATGCGCAGTTGCCACACGTTGGACCAGGCTTCGCGTATCTTGGTCTTGATGCGGAACGTGCCCGGTTTGGTGGCGCGGGTAGGAATGCCCGTGCTCACCACGAACTTGTAGATCAGCTTGCCACCTTGGTATGCCCACACGCGCTGCTGGCTCAAGCTGACGTAGATGACCTTGTCGAGTACCTTCCCGTACAACGTGCTATCTTGGGCTTGCGCGGGCGTGACGGCGGCAAACTGAAGCGTCATGATCACCACCACCATAACCGTTATCCAGGCGAATCTGGGCAGGCACTTTCCTCGCATGTCGATACACGGGCTGAACATCGTCGCGGCTCCTCCCTTCGGATCAATGTAGGTTCGACGGTTGTGCTGGTACGTTACAGCACCGTATGCTGTCTGTAAATACGCCATTTGGCGGGTGGGGGGGCGTCTCCCAAGCGCGTGTAGCAACGTCGACAAACGCCGCCTTCGCCCGCCGTATACTGGATAGGTGAGTGCCTGAGTGAGTGCCTAAGTTTGTGGCTGAGTGTGTGCCTGAGAAGCGTTATGCAGCCATTCTCTCCTCAGCCCGCGCGGCCCAGAAGTCTACCAGGTCAATGCGCGCCAGGAATCCGTGGGCAATCCCTTCATGCATGACCACGACACCACCATGACCGGCCAGCAGCAGCCGGTAGGGTTCCGCGATGTCGATCTCTTCGTCCACCTGGGGCAGTGGCTTGCCCATGACGTCGCAAACGGCCTTCTCGTGTAAGTCCACCCTGTCGTGGAGCAGCTTGACCAGCGTGATCTCGTTCAGGCTGCCCACCGGGCGACCATCTTCGACGACCGGCAGTTGCGAGATGCTGTATTGCTCCATCACGCGCACCGCCTTAATGGCCTTCTCGCACGGGGAGATGGCCACGAGCGCCGGCATGCCCGTCTTCATGCTTAGCACGTCCCCGGCGGTGACCTTCTGAGGCGCATGGTCCAGGAAGCCGTTCTCCTGCATCCAGCGGTCGGAGAAGATCTTGCTCAAGTAGTTGCGACCGCTGTCCGGCAACAGCACGACGACCAGTTTGCCCGCGTCGAGCCGGCGCGCGTACTTCACCGCTGCGGCCGCCGCCATGCCGGCCGAGCCACCGACGAGCAGCCCCTCCTCGCGCGCCAGCCGCCGTGCCATGGCAAAGGACTCGGCGTCGGTGACGCGCACCATGTCGTCAATCACCTGCCGATTGAACGTGGCGGGAATGAAATCTTCGCCCACACCCTCGACGCGATAGGACTTGGGCGAGTCGCCGGACAGGATGGAGCCCGCCGGGTCGGCGCCGACGACGAGGACGTCCGGGTTCTGTTCCTTCAGGTACTTGCCGGTGCCGGAGATG
>JAMDDR010000499.1 GCA_023488685.1 Chloroflexota bacterium
TGATTGACCTGCGCCGCTGCGATGGATGCCAGTCAATTGATAAGCCGCCGCAATGCACGGCGGCATGCATCCAGGGACACTTCGCGCCCGAGCCGATGGAGTGGATCGAAGTGTACGAAGACAAACTGCCAGGCGATGGCACGCGCTTCGTCCCCGCGCCCTGTCAGCAATGTCAGAACCCGCCCTGCGTCAACGTCTGCCCGGTGGCAGCCACCTTCTCCACGCCTGAGGGTGTCGTCTTGATTGACCAGGAACGCTGCATCGGCTGCCGTCTCTGCATGGAAGCCTGCCCGTACGATCGGCGCTTCTTCAACTGGGGTCAGCCGCCCATACCGCCAGAGGCGCTGTTCATGGAGTCCGACCCGGAGCACCAGTCACCGGCCATCAAAGGCACGGTGATGAAGTGCAATTTCTGCACCCACATGGCCCGCGCGGGCCGCTTGCCCTACTGCGCGCAGGCTTGCCCTAACAACGCCATCTACTACGGCGATCTGGAAGAAGACCTGGCGACAAACGGGATGGAAGTGGTGAAACTCACCCACTTCCTGTCAGAGTACTCGACGTTCCGGCTCAAGGAACATCTGGGGACGCTGCCGCGCGTCTTCTATATTCCCGGCCATGGCGAACTGGTTGGGCGGGATGCGTACCGGGCCGGCCGCAAGCCGACGGTGTGGCCCTGGCAACAACTGGTGAAGGGTGGTGAAACATGGAAACGTTAAACCAGCGGGCAAAGCAACTTCTGACAATAGCGGCCGTGCTCGTCCTGCTGTCGTTGGTTGGGACGAGCCGTGCGCTGGCCCAGGGGTCGCAGGAAGCGACGTCCATCAGAATCGGCGCGCCTGCCAAGCTTGAACTGGGACAGCGCGCGACCATCCAGGTTGTGCTGGTGGACGGCGCGGGCAAACCCATCGCCAAGGCACGGGTCCTCTTCATCAGCCCGCTGACCTTTCTCAACCGTAGTGGCGATGTCGTCGTAGCCCAAACCATAACCAACAAGGAGGGGCAGGCTATCATCGAATATGAAACCCGCAGCGCGGGTGCGATGACACTCAGCGCGGAGTTTCGCGGCGACGAGCGCTACGCGCCCTCCAACGCGACGGTTCAAATCAATGTGACAGGCAGCGAACAACTGTACGTTGAGCACGTGGCCGTTCACATTCCCGGCTTGAACACGCCGCCGTTTATCAATCCAATGATTTCGGTGAACCCAGACTCCGGCGAGACGTTCTACATCGCGGCCCTGTGGCCGGCCATGACCGGCTGGCCGATCGCCGCCATGTTGATCGTGGTCTGGTCGCTATACGTCTTCGTGGCTGTATTGATCTTCCGCGTGGCGGTGGCCAGCGACCGCCAAAACAGCGCGTCCCCAGCGTCAGAGGTGGAGGTTTAAATGATCGGGGATTTCACCTCACAGAAGAACTGCATGCTGCCGACCATCATCGTCGTCGGCGTGCTTTCCCTGGCGCTCTTGTTGCTGACGATCGGGGCGCGCAGTCCCTATACGCAAGCAAACCTCGACCTGGGCTATAACCCCAACTACACGCGCACAGAGCAAGCGTTGGTAGGGCCGCCGCTGCCCTACCACGGGGCGAGCTTGGCCGTGTCGCCTGCCGCCGGCTCGATTGAGCGCGGGAAACAACTGTTTGTCACCAAAGGCTGCGCCTCATGCCACGGACTGGAGGGCCGCAATGGAGTAGTCGGTACGGTCATCGTGGGCACGGATGTGGACACACTGCGCAAGAAAACACAGAAGGGGCCCGGTGGAATGCCCGCATACGCGTATGGCGCATTAACAGATGAAGACCTGGCTGCCATCGCTGCTTATCTGAAGGCAGCAGGCCAAAGATAGGGAGGGAATAACCCATTGGAGAGAAGATGATGAATGCTATTCGACGGGCTGACGTCTCTCACGCAGGATGAACCGATAACGATTACTCCATCAGGAGCAAAGGAGCAGAACGATGAAACGAAAAGAGATCCGCAACCACAAGAAGTTCTCCCGCAGAAACGTCCTCAAGCTGATGGGAGTTGCAGCAGAGGGAGGAGTCGTGACCATTGCGCTAAATGCCTGCGGTACGGCCCCGGCGCCTACCGCCGCTCCGCCAACCGTCACACCACTGCCGCCACCGCCCACCCTCGCGCCGACTCAGGCTGCTGGGGCAGACACCGCGCCAGCCGTCGCCACCGTTAACGTGGTGGCTAAGGAGTTCGTGTTCGAGATGGACAGCCTGGTTGCGCCGGCCGGGAAGGTGCATTTTACTTTCAAGAACGCCGGCAAGATGACGCACGACTTCTGGATCTATGCGCCGCAAGACCTGACGGCCTACCTGGCGAAGAAGCGCGCGGGCGAAAAGGTCAAGGGCAAGGATTACTTGAAGGGCGCGACCGAACTATTTGACCTGGAAGCCGGCGAGTCCGGGGAGAATGATATTGTGCTGCAACCCGGCTACTACGAGGTGTCCTGCTTCGCGCAGAGCAAGAACCCAGACGGTAGCACGTTTCCCCACATTGACAAGGGACAGGTGCAGTGGCTCACCGTCACCGGCCCGGGCTTCCCGCCTGCGTCTGTTACGCCCGCCAACACCATCGCTGTTGAGATGAAGGGCGAAGAGGGCGGGGCGTGGCTCTTCGTGCCGGACAAGTTGGTGGCGCCCGCGGGCGAAGTAACGTTCAAAGTCACCAATAGTATGAAGATGGAACACGACTTTGTAGTTCACCCGCTGGGCGATGCGAGTGAATTTATCACCAAGCGACTAGGCGGCGCGAAGGGCATCTATCCCCTGATCAAAGGCGAGGAACTGATGGAAGACCTGGGTGCTGGCAAGACGGACACCAAGACGATGAAACTGACGCCCGGCTTCTGGGTCGCCGCGTGTTATATAGTCGGCAAGAACCCGGACGGCTCCCCGTTCCTGCACAGCGACCGCGGCCAGCGCTTTGTGTTCACGGTGAAGTAGAGACGGCCTCGAAGCAGGTAGGCGGCTCGCTGTCGCGCCGCCTACGGATCGCCGGCTCAGCCGACCACATCGTCCCGGCCGCGCTGAACCGCGCCAACCATGCGTGCTGTAAGGCCTCGCCGGCGCAGACGGACTATAGGGAGTTCGCCGGGCGTACGCACTACCTGCTCAACCAGACTAATCGGC
>JAMDDR010000244.1 GCA_023488685.1 Chloroflexota bacterium
AGGCAGCGGAGCTATTTTCTTTGCGTGGTGCAACCTGCGTTGCGTCTTCTGCCAAAATGCTGATATCAGCCAGGGTGGCCAGGGTATGGAGACAACGCCTGATCTGCTGGCGGCGATGATGCTTGATCTGCAAACGGCGGGTTGTCACAACATCAACCTGGTCTCGCCCGGGCACGTCGTCCCGCAGATCCTGGAGGCGCTATTGCTCGCGGTTGAAGCGGGTTTACGGCTGCCCCTGGTATACAACACGTCAGCTTACGATTCACTGTACTGTCTGGGCCTGCTCGATGGGGTGGTGGACATTTACATGCCCGATTTCAAGTTCTGGGACCCTCATCTCGCCTTGCGCTATTTGAAGGCCCGCAACTATCCCCGGGTGGCGAAGCAAGCCATCGCCGAAATGTACCGGCAGGTTGGTGATCTGCGCTGTGATGAAGCTGGCCTGGCGCAACGCGGTTTGTTGCTGCGTCACCTGGTCATGCCCGGCTGTCTCGCCGACACCGAACGTATTCTGCACTTCGTGGTTGAGGAGCTCTCCAGCGATACGTATCTGAACCTGATGGACCAGTATCACCCCTGTAACCGTGTGGACATGAATCACTATCTTGAGATCGGCCGTGAGTTGGGAAAAGATGAATTCATGCAGGCACTGAAGCTGGCGCATGATGTCGGTTTGTGGCGGATCGAGCGAAACTCGCACTGGAAGGCGCTCCGGCGCGGGTGAATGATTGATGGCAAGCGTTCGGTGGGCGGTGCGGATAAGGGATAATAGTGCCCGTTTGACGAAATTGTAGTGGTTTAGTTCATGTTAAGGGGGATGTCGCATTCAATTTCATGTCTAACCGTTTAGCAAACGAAACCAGCCCTTACTTGCTCCAGCATGCCGAGAACCCCGTCGACTGGTATGCATGGGGGGAAGAGGCCCTGAGCAAGGCAAAGGCTGAGAATAAACCGATCTTCCTCAGTATTGGCTATGCCGCCTGTCATTGGTGCCACGTCATGGCGCACGAATCGTTCGAAGACCCGACCACGGCGGCGTTGATGAATAAGTACTACGTCAACGTAAAGGTCGATCGCGAGGAGCGCCCGGACCTTGACGCCATCTACATGCAAGCGACCGTTGGCATGACCGGACAGGGTGGATGGCCGATGAGCGTGTTTCTCACCCCTGATGGCGTGCCATTCTATGCCGGCACCTATTTCCCCAATGCCCCCCGCCATGGCATGCCGTCTTTCCGGGAGGTGTTGTTATCCCTGGCCGAGGCATGGGTGAACCAACAGGACGCAGTCGAGCGCACGACAAGGAGCCTGCTGGACTTCTACCACCAGGAGAGCGGCCTTGCCGGCAGCGCAGAAGTTCGAGTAGACGCCAGCGTGGCCGACGCAGCCGTCCAGGCGCTGAATCAAGGATTCGACCGGGTGAATGGTGGGTGGGGCAGGGCGCCCAAGTTCCCGCAGCCGATGGCGGTTGAGTTTCTGCTCAGCTACTACTCCCGCACACACAATGAGGCGGCGTGGAATATGGCGGAGGCAACATTGACCCATATGGCGCGCGGCGGCATCTATGACCAGCTTGGCGGAGGATTCCACCGTTATTCGACGGATGCAGTATGGCTGGTTCCTCATTTTGAGAAGATGCTGTACGACAACAGCCAGCTTGCGCGCGCTTATCTGCACGCCTGGCAAATGGTCAGCCGGAAGCAGGAAGGGGACAACAGCGTGGCGCCGGCCGCAGAACCAGTGGAGCGGCTCTACAAGCGAGTTGCCGTCGAGATCCTCGACTACGTGATGCTTGAGATGACTCACCCCGAGGGCGGCTTCTACAGCACACAAGATGCTGACTCCGAGGGGGTCGAGGGCAAGTATTTCGTGTGGACACCCGACGAGACCTGGACCATCCTGGGTGATGAGGCGGTTCTGTTCAACGACGTGTACGACGTGACACGCCAGGGTAATTTCGACGGTGCGAGTATTTTGCATGTGGCCGGCGAACCCAGGGCCGTGGCCAAGGCGCACAACATTCCGCTTGAGCAACTGCAGTCGATTCTGGCTGAGGCCCGCCTGAAGCTGTTCGAGGCACGCTCGCGGCGTGTGAGACCGGGGCGCGACGAAAAAGTGCTGACCGCGTGGAATGGGTTGATGATGGCCGCGTTTGCCGAGGCAGCGCGTTGGTTGAAGCGCGCTGACTATCAGCAGATTGCAGTTCGTAACGCTGAATTCGTGTTGCGCGAGTTGCGCATACCACAGGGACGGTTGATGCGCTCATGGAAGGCAGGCAGTGGTGCGAAGTTAAATGGCTACCTGGAAGATTACACGCACCTGATCGAAGGTCTGCTGGCTTTGTATCAAACGACGTTTGAAGCGCGGTGGTTTGTGGCGGCGCGCGAACTGGCTGACGTGATGCTGGCGCACTTCGCAGCGCCGGATGGAACCTTTTACGACACGAGCGATGACCATGAGGCGCTGGTGACCCGCCCGCGTGACTTGCAGGACAACGCGGTGCCGGCAGGGAACTCGATGGCTGCAACCGTGTTGCTGAAGTTGGGCGCGTATACCGGTGAATCGCGTTATATCGACACGGCCGAGAAAACGTTACGCGCTTTGCAGAATTCGTTTTCCCAGCATCCAGCGGCATTTGGGCAATGGCTGGTAGCGTTAGAGTACATGATAGGCAAGGCCAGGGAGATTGCCATCGTCGGCGATCCGGCTCAGCCTGACGCACGCGCGCTGCTGGACGTGATCTTCGCCGGATACAGACCTCATCAGGTGGTGGCGCTCAAGCGACCAGGTGAGGAATCGCCCATCCCCCTCCTCGCCATGCGTGACCAACTGAATGGGAAAGCCACCGCGTACGTGTGCCGTAACTTGACATGCCAGATGCCGGTGAATGAGCCAGGCGCGCTGGCGGGACAACTGGAGATTGGAGATTAGAGATTGGCTGCTGGCTGCTGGCTGCTGGTTGCTGGTGGCTGATCTCCAACCTCTAATCTCCAACCCCTAATCTCCAACCCCTAATCTCCAATCTCTAATCTCCAATCTCTAATCTCTCCCCACCCCTATCTGCTTCTGCGTAGATAATAATCTGCAGAGGTGTATTCATGGATGCGAAGGAAGTAGAGCGCTATCTAGGTTTTCT
>JAMDDR010000323.1 GCA_023488685.1 Chloroflexota bacterium
GCTTGAAACGGGAACGATCATGCAGGAATTGTTACTCATTCTAGCGGGCTTGTCGGTATTCCTGATGTTTGCTGCCTTGGGAATGCCGAGTGGCGCCCGCCGCAAAACCAGCCTGGCGGAGGCGGTAACACCGCAGATGCGGGCGCGTGGCAGCGCCCACATGCTGCGAGGGGTTGCCCGCCAGGGGGTGCGCCGCGCCTTGCGCTCGGATGGCACCAACGCAAAGTATCTGCGCCTGCTCAAGCAGGCCAACTGGTACTGGGCGCCCGGCGAGCCGTCGATGCCGAACCCGAAGGCGCCGTTCTGGAACCTGGAGACGATGTGGGCTAAGAAGATGTCCGATGGGTTGACCTTTGGTGGTATCACAGCCGCCCTGGTGCTCATCGTCGGCGTGGTGCTGGCGCTGACCGGCCAGGGGTCGCTGTTGGTTTTCGTGGCCGTCGCGGTGCTGCTCGGCGGCATGGTGGGCTGGTTTGCCTATGCCTCGCCCGACTCGGGCGTGGCCGCGGTGGCGGCCACACGGCAGCGCGAGCTGACGCTGGAGATGGGCTTTCGCATCCCGGAACTGCGCGCCGACGTGCTGGCCGGCAATACCATCCAGCGCGCGATTCGCAACATGTCACGCCGCCCGGGTGGCCCCTTCGTCGAGGAATTGCGCCACGCCGTGACCGTGCTCGACGTCACCAAGGACGACACGCTGGCGATGGACCAGTTGATCGAGCGCAACGGTGACAACGAGCTATTGATCGAGTTCGCCAACAGCTTGAAGCTGGTGTCACGACAGGGCGGCCAGATTGCGCCGGTGCTCAACGTGCTGGCCGACCTGGCCCAGCAGCGGCTGCGCCTGACCATTCAAGGCCAGGCACGCAAGAATTTGCAGGAGATGACCCGCCCCATTGGGTTGAGCAACATGATGGTCACGACATTGCTCATCATTGCGCCGGCGTTGATTGGCGTGATGGGAAGCTTGGCGAAGTAATTCATACGACGCGGGAACACGAGGAGGTGTGCGCCCACGATGCCCTGGCGAGGAAGGTTTGGTTTGATACGTATTGGTCGTACGCTCGTTTTTATCTCGGATCAATGATTCACAAGGCCACCCCAATGAGAGACAAAATCATGTTCGACAAGCTCTACACCCTGACGGCAAGTGCGTATAGTGCGGTTGAGGACTTCAAGCGCGACCCGCTGGCGCTGGTCAAGAAGCTGGAACGCGGCGATGCCGACAGCTCGGGCTCGACGCTGCGCACGGTGGGCATCGTGGTGCTGGTGGTGCTGGTGGTCGGTGTCATTGGGGTGGCCGTGTACACCGCTGCCAGCGGCGCTGCCAACTCCATCAACAAAACCAGCTTCGACTTCACCCCATAAGTTGGGTGACACATATGGACGTTGCGCGGGGCGATGGTGTGGTTGTGCAGCATTGCCCCGCGGGCTTGGCTCCCATGTATAACCTGAAACTGCGCCGAGTGGCTTGGAACCGGCAACCTATGCAACAAAGGATATCGCTACGTGCGCTATTCCGCCATGCTGAGAACGGGAGTGCAGATGCCGGTTCCTTTGGCGATACCATCTACCTGCCACTGCTGTTCGTACTGCTGTTGTTCGGGTTCATCGTGGCAATGGTGGGCTTCTGGCGCGTGGGTGCCAGCTACGCCACGCAGTACGGCGCACAGGTTGGCGCCATCTCACCGGAAGTGGGTGACAGCGTGGTGGCCGAGCAATGGAGCGGCTGGACGGGTGGCAATGCGCCTACCGACGCGTTCTGGGTCGCTCCTGACGGGCGCAGTGTGGGCGCCTCCATAGACACGTCGGCGACGTTTGATTCATTCTTTCTCGGGCCGATGGACTTCTCGATCTCGGCCGGCTCAGACATGCACGTTCGTGCCGAGCGGTTTTATCCAGGCCCGGATGCTGAGGATCAGTAATGGCTCAGCGACTGCCATGGTGCGCGCGCTTGTTCCGGTTTGCACGCCAGAGGAGCTTCTGGCGGCAGGCTGAGCGTGGCGAAGACGCGGCGTATGAGTTCACGGCGGCGATCGTGCCGATCATGATCATGATCATGCTGATCGCCTTCGCCACGCTGGCGCGCGCCTCACAGATGCCGGTCTGGATGGCGGCCACCGAGTGCGCACGCGCGGCGGCCGCCACGCGCGATGAGACCACGGCGCGGCAGCAGGCCGAACAAGCCGCGCTGGATTCGCTGGCGGGCAACGTCAGCTCAGTTTCGACCGTCCAGGTTGATATCAGCGGTGACTGGACGCCGGGTTCGCAGGTGACCTGTCGCGTGAGTTACGACATCGACGTCTCGGGCATTGCCTTCATGGCAGAAATAACGGGTGGCCGTTTGCCCACGGTGGCCGAAGTCACATTGCGCCTCGAGCCATACAAGTCGCGCTGGGAATGAGGGTCATATGGACGCTGATATACAGACGCATCGGAGGTCAGAAACCCGATTTCTCCGCGCTGTACGCAGCGCCGAAATCGGGTTTCTAGCCCCGCATCTGAAGCAGTTCAGGCGCGAGGCCGAATCGGGCTTCACCGTCACGATTCAGGCCATTTACTACACGGTTCTGCTGTTCATCTTTTTTGCTCTCATTTTTGACTTTGGCAATGCCGGTTTTGTGTTCACCGTCGCCAGCAACGCCACGCGCCTGGCGGCACAGGACGCGGCGAAGAACATCGACGAGGAAGCTTTCATCAATGACCAGGAGATTCGGCTTCAGAGCGATGCACTGACGCGTGCGCAAGAGATGGTCACTGGCCTGGCCGGCGACAGGGTCACGGTGACGAACGTAACGATCAGCCGCCTGGAACAACGTGATGTGATCGTGGTGCAGGCGATCGCGCTGGCTAACATGCCGGTGCTGGGCAACATGTTTGGATTAAGTTCGGTCAGTTTCCCAGTCGAGGCATTTGCCGAGCCGGCTTACGGCATCAGCGAGGAAGGCCAGTAGGACAAGCTGTCAGCTTGTCCCACATGGAGGAATGAGAAGGATAGGAGATCCTGATGCGACGCATACAAATTGGTCTGAAGTTGGGCCAGCGTGAACCCAACCCGTACCAGCCCACGTTTCGCGAATCGACCTATCGGCGGTCGCTCTTCAAGCGTCTGACCCCGCTGGCGTGGTACAT
>JAMDDR010000411.1:0-1985 GCA_023488685.1 Chloroflexota bacterium
GCCGCGCAACGCCAGGTTGTCCGACTCGGTGCCACAGCCGGTAAACACGATCTCGCTGGCGCGTGCGCCGATGGCGCAGCCCACGACCCTGTGCGCCTCGTCCAGGGCCGCCGCTGCGTTACGTCCGTATTCGTGCAACGATGCCGCATTGCCGAAGGTGTCGCTGAAGTAGGGTTGCATTGCCGCCGTCACCTCGGGTGCGATCGGCGTGGTGGCTGAATAATCCAGGTATATACCCGCCCGGTGCATACCGGCACTGCTCGTTCTGTTCATGACTTCATTGTATCGAATTAGGTGAGTGTGGGGTGAGTGCGGGGCAGGGGCCGCACGAGCCCTATAATGCTTATTTTGGTCTGGGGATCAGATCAAGCTTGAACTTGAACGTGATCACTTGGCACGGATCGTAGTGATCGCAAGCCATGGAAGGATCTTGAGACGCATGACGATAGTTAAGCCAGTCAAAGGCTGGAAGCGTGAAGGTTTTACCGTTGCCAGGCGGGTGGGGGGCGGCATCGCCGCGGCCTCATTGCTGCTGGCTGCCTGTTCCTTCGATCAGAACGCCAATGCCGTGCCCCAGCGCACGGCCACGATCGACGTGGGCACGCTGGTGGTCAGCGTGAATGCGACCGGCAACATCCAGGCGGAGGCCGAAGTACAGTTGAGTTTTGACCAGCCCGGCACGGTGGCCCAGGTCAACGTAACGGCAGGTGATGCCGTCAAGAAAGGGGACGTGCTCGCGTCGCTCGATACGGCTGACCTCGAACTCGCCCTATCGCAGGCCGAGGCGTCGTTGATCGTGGCAAACGCGAATTACAGCCGTACGGTGGAGGGCCCACGCCAGGCCGACCTTGACGCCGCCCAGTCGGCTGTGAATGCGGCTTATGCCAATTACGATAAAGTGAAGGCCGGGCCACAGCGCGAGGATTATGCCGATGCCGAGGCCGCGCTGTTGAACGCGGAGGCGCAACTGCGCCAGGCGCAGGGCGTCTACGACCGCGCTTATAACGCAAACCCAGCCGGCATCAATGGCAGCCCGGCCGCCATGCAATTGGAGCAGGCCACCAATAACTACAATGCCGCCAGGGCGCGCTACGACAAGTTGTCGCAGGGCCCGAACGATGCCCAGTTGAGCGCTGCCTGGCAGCAGGTCGAAAGTGCCAAAGCCAACCTTGAGCGGCTGCAGCAGCCCACCAAACAGTACGATATCGACCAGGCCGAAGCGCAGCGTACCCAGGCTCAGTTACAGGTCGACCAGGCCCGGCGCCAGTTGGACCAGGCGCGGCTGATTGCGCCCAGGGATGGCATTATCTCGGTGCTGAGTGTCAAAGCGGGTGAGACGGTGCCGGCAAAGCCGGTCATGACGCTGGTGGACCTGTCACAGTTGCACATCGACATCACCGTGGACGAAGTTGACGTGGCCAGGATCGAACCCGGCCAGGATGTGGTCGTCACGCTCGACGCACTGCCGGACCAGGAGTTGAAAGGGACCATCGAGCGCATCGCCCCCACGTCGACCACGGTCAATGGTGTCGTATCGTATTCGGTACGGGTGATGCTGGCCGGGATTGCCGCGCCTCTGAAAGCCGGGATGACGGCGAACACATCGATCGTGCTGGAGAAGCGCGAGAACGCGTTGCTCGTGCCGAACTGGGCGGTCCGGCGCGACCGGCAGAGCGGCAAATCGTATCTGACGATCCTGCAAGACGACAAGACGAGTCGCGAGGTCGAAGTCGAGATCGGCCTGCGCAACGAGACGTCGAGCGAGATCCTGTCCGGCGCCAGCAAGGGCCAATCCGTGCTCGCGCCGCAAACGCAGAGTTTACTCGGGCAGTAAGGAGTTCCGAGTACCGAGTACCGAGTTCACAGTGCGCAGTGCTCAGTCATTCATCGCTACGCACTGTGCACTGAGCACTCCGTACTCGGCACTCGGTACTCAGAACTCGGTACTCCGAACTGATGGTGTCCATGTCAGAAGCGACAACGAA
>JAMDDR010000411.1:1995-3157 GCA_023488685.1 Chloroflexota bacterium
CGACAAGACGAGTCGCGAGGTCGAAGTCGAGATCGGCCTGCGCAACGAGACGTCGAGCGAGATCCTGTCCGGCGCCAGCAAGGGCCAATCCGTGCTCGCGCCGCAAACGCAGAGTTTACTCGGGCAATAGGAGTGCAGAGTGCCCAGTACACAGTGCCCAGTGTGTAGCGATGAATGACTGAGCACTGGGCACTGAGCACTCCGCACTGATGGTATCCATGTCAGAAGCGACCACGAATGGAATGCATGGGGCGAACGGGCGCGTGCCGGTGATCGACGCGCAGGATATCGCCAAGGTCTATCGCATGGGCGATATCGAAGTGCGCGCGCTGAGCGGCGTGACCGTCAGGATCTATGCCGGCGAACTGGCCTCCATCATGGGCCCGTCCGGGTCGGGCAAGTCCACCTTGATGAATATCCTCGGCTGCCTGGACCAGGCCACCTCGGGCACGTACAAGTTGGATGGCGTGGATGTCGAGAGGCTCAACGACAACCAGTTGGCCGAGATACGCAACAAGAAGATCGGCTTCGTGTTCCAGTCATTCAACCTGTTGCGGCGCGTATGGTTGCAACCTGTTGCGGCGCACCCCCGCGCTGGAAAATGTGGAGCAGCCGCTCATTTATGCCGGGGTGGGGATGCGGCAGCGGCGCGAGCGCGCCACGGCGGCGCTGGAGGCGGTGGGGTTGGGCGACCGGCTGAAGCATCACGCCAACGAGTTGTCGGGTGGGCAGCAGCAGCGTGTGGCCATCGCGCGCGCGCTGGTCACGCAGCCGTCTCTCATCCTGGCCGACGAGCCGACCGGCAACCTGGATTCGCGCTCGGGCGAGGAGATCATGTGCCTGTTCCAGCGCTTGAACGAGCAGAGCGGCATCACCGTCATCTTCGTCACCCATGATGAGCGCATCGCCAACCATACGCGCCGCATCATCCGCATCGCCGATGGGCAGATCACCGGCGACAGCCAGGTGGAAAACCAGATCTTCGCCTGCGCTGACCATTCCGGCGCGACAGTGCGCCATCAGACTCCCGGAGTCTCCGAGACTCCGGGAGTCTGATGGCGTTCAATTGACCATGTATTTGTTCGAATTACTACGGTTATCCCTGCGCACGCTGGCGTCGAACAAACTGCGCGCGGCGTTGACGATGCTGGGGATCAGCATT
>JAMDDR010000132.1 GCA_023488685.1 Chloroflexota bacterium
CTGCCAGTACGCGACCTGTTTGCTACGTCAATCACAGTGTAGATTATAAGCCCTCATGCAACGAATCCGAAAATGCCCGTCCAGGCCGGCACTGTTCAATCTTGCGGGAATCGCTCATCCGGATCATAATGGTGCTGGATAATCACGCAGGCAAGTAGTGCGCGCAGGTATGGCTGATCCGCGCCCCTTGCGGGCGCGAACGGGGTGCACCGATGAGCGACCTCCTTCAAAGTCCCGGGTTCCTTGGCACGAAAGCCCAATTCGGTTCCGACGCCACGCTTGTCCTGATACTCGTTACGGCGGTGTTGTTCACCATTGGCTGGCGACTGGCCGCCGCCAGGCGCTACGAAGCCCACCGCTGGGTGCAGACTCTCTCGGCCGCCTTAAACGCCGTTGTCGTCGTAAGTGTGATGATCGGATCGTTTCTGACCCACATTTTGCCCGGCCTCCCGGGCAAGCTGCTTGAGGGCTCATATGGGGTCACCACGGTTCATGCGTTCGTCGGGCTGATCGGCCTGTTGTTGGGGGTGTTCGTCGTGCTGCGCGGGAACAAACTTGTTCCGCATACCCTGTGCTTCGCAAACTACAAGGCATTTATGCGGGTGTCCTATGCGCTCTACATGGCGGCGACGCTTATCGGAGTAGTCGTCTACGGGGTAGCGTTTGTGTATGGCATCTAGACGGGCTGTTGTGCCCACGGCGTAAGTGATGTACGCACAAATTGCCTTCCTGGTCTTTTCGCTGACCGTTACTCTGCTTTTCTTCCTGTACGGATTCAACCTCTACTACCTGCTCCGCGCAGCGCGTCGGTACCGGTCCCCCGAACCGGTGGATATCTCCGGCCATAAACCCACTGTGGCCATCCATCTGCCTGTCTACAATGAGAAATACGTCGTGCGCCGGCTCGTAACCGCCTGCGCCGGCATGGTGCATGAGTATGGAACCGAAAACGCCCGTATCCTCATCATTGACGACTCGGACGACGATACAGCAGCAGAGATTGATGAGATCGTCGTCCAATACCGAAACACGGATCTCCGGGTAGAGGTTCTGCGCCGCGGGAGTAGGACAGGTTTCAAGGCAGGCGCCTTGCAGGCGGCACTGGACACCACACAAGAGGAGTTCATCGCCATCTTCGACGCGGATTTCACCCCGCCGGCGGACTTTCTCGTTCGTGCCATGCCTCATTTCGTTCGGGATGAGCGGCTGGGAGTCATACAGAGCAGGTGGACTCATCTCAACCGGGACTACAACCCGCTGACCAGGGCAATCGCCATCGGGATTGACGTTCACTTCTTCATCGAGCAAGCGGGACGGTATGCCGCCGGTTGTTTCCAGAACTTCAACGGGAGTGGAGGGGTCATCAGGACAAAAGCCCTGTTGGAGGCCGGCGGATGGCAATCGGACACCCTCGCCGAAGACCTGGATGCGAGCTACCGCATCCAGCTGCAGGGATACCGGATCCTTTATCTGAGGGATTTGCACAGTCCCGGTGAGGTACCGCTGACGGTGCCCAGCTTCAAGAAGCAACAGGGGCGGTGGGCCTGTGGATCGCTCAGGACAGCCAGGAAGATCCTTCCGACCCTTCTGGCGGACCGCAAGCTCGGGTTCAAGAAGCGCATTGAGGCGTTCATCCATCTGACCGGCTATTTAGTCCATCCCCTGATGTTCGCGTCCTTCTCGCTGGCCTGGTTGGCAACACTGTTCAGAGTGGATGCCTTCCGAATCGCAGTTGCCGCCTACCCCATTCCATTCGTCGGCAACACGGGAGCGATGAGATCCACCGCTGTGCTCGTCCTGGAAAACGCACCATGGCTCTTGTTGGCCTTGATGATTGGGCTCTGCACCGTCGCGGCCTGGATCACCCCGATGGTGGTATTGAGGGCACAAAACCGTCCGATATTGCGAAACCTGTCGAGTCTGCTGGTCCTGTTCATGTTGGGCTGCGGCGTGAGCCTGAACAACACGATCGAGGCCGGCAAAGCCCTGCTCACGGATCGGAACTGGGCATTCAGGAGAACGCCGAAATATGCGATCCAGCGTGATAAGGGAGAATGGCGCGACAAGAGATACCAGGTGCCACTGGATTTTGTGTGCGTGCTGGAGCTGGTTTTCGCGTGCCTGGGCGGTTTCGCGATGGGCTATGCCGCCTGGTACGGGAATTTCGGTGTGTTGCTGATCTTGCTCCCATACACCGCTGCCTATGCGTTTGTCTTCTGGCTTACGATCCGGCAGAGCCGACAAGGGGAAGGTACGTGACATGCCGGCGGCCGCACCGTCGAGCCGGGTCGCCGGCACCTCCAAACCAATCACGAGCCTCCCCTGGTCCCTCCTCCTGCTGAGCATCATTCTCCAGCTGGCGCTGGGGCTCCTGTTTGGGCACCTCTACGATACACGCATATTCATGGCCACCGGCTACCTGGTCGGCTCCGGCCAGAATCCATACGTCGCTCAGGACCTCACGGCGGTATTCAACAACAGCTCCTTCCAGGGGATGACTGCAGTGGGGTACCCGCCCCCCTGGCCGATCGTGCTGGGGTTCCTCTACCGGAGCGTCTACAGCGTCATCCCCAATCTCCTCGTCTACAACCTGGCCATCAAGTTGCCCGTGATCGCGGCCAACATCGGCCTCGCCTACCTGGTGGCCAACATCCTGAAGAACCTGGGATCGGATGCGGCGACGTGCCGAAGGGCATGGGTTGTGATGCTCCTGAACCCGCTGCTTCTGTACTTCGCCAGCGCCTGGGGCCAGATCGACCCGATCGTTGCCCTGCTCGCACTCGCCAGTCTGGTTCTTCTGCATAAGGAGAAGTCCGGGCTCTCCGCCGTCTTGCTCGCTCTGGCGCTCTCGTTTAAGCCCACACCGCTTCCCCTCCTGGCTGTGGCGCTGGTCTACCTGATGGGAACGTCCGTATGGCAGGCGATCCGCTACTCGGCCCTGTTCCTTGGTGGCGTGCTCCTGTTCTGCGTGGCGCCATTCATAATACTCGGCTGGAGCCCGGGCCCGATCCTCCGCAGTTGGAATGCTCATTTCACGGTCGGCGGAGGACTGTCGTTCATGTCATACTTTGAGTTCCTGTACGACACCTATCGGCTGTCGGGGAATTGGTGGCTCCTGGGTCTGGCCTG
>JAMDDR010000149.1 GCA_023488685.1 Chloroflexota bacterium
GCGTGATTTTTTAAAACAGCTTCTAACGAATGATGAGTTGGCGGTGTTTTTCTTTGCCTTGAGGCCTTGATCCAAGCCGATGCCAAGCCCCGATTTGGCTTGCCGGAAGCTGTTATAATCCGGCGATCACATTTTACGGGATTCATCGATGCATACGCTAATCTGCGGTTCCTTGGCTTACGACACCATCATGGTGTTCCATGACCATTTCAAGAACCATATCCTGCCCGAGCAGATCCACATCCTGAATGTGGCCTTCCTGGTGCCGGACATGCGGCGCGAATACGGCGGTTGTGCCGGGAACATTGCCTATAATCTGAAAATGATAGGCGGCGAGCCGTTGATCATGGCCACGGTCGGGGATGATTTCCAGCCCTATCACGAGCGTCTGGAACGGCTCGGCCTGGCGCAGGACCATGTTCGCCGGGTTGCGGATACCTTCACCGCGCAGGCCTTCATTACCACGGACGTGGCCGACAACCAGATTACCGCTTTTCATCCCGGCGCCATGAGCCATGCCCATCAAAACCGTGTGGGCGATGCGCGGGATGTCGCGCTCGGCATCGTCGCGCCGGACGGACGGGAGGGCATGTTGCAGCACGCGCGCGAGTTTCACGAGGCCGGCGTCCCGTTCGTGTTCGATCCTGGTCAGGGCCTGCCGATGTTCAATGGCGAGGAGCTGTTGCAGTTCGTCGAATTGGCGGATTATGTCGCACTCAACGATTACGAGGCGCAATTGCTGCAGGAGCGCACCGGGAAAAAAATCGAGCAGTTGGCAAAACTTGTCAAGGCGCTGGTTGTCACACGAGGAGGGCAGGGTTCGGACATCTATGCCGATGGTCAACGCCACGAAATTCCCTGCGTTAAAGTAGAAAACGTGGTTGATCCAACCGGCTGCGGCGATGCCTACCGCGCCGGTCTCCTGTATGGCATTGCGCGCGGCATGGATTGGCAGATCACCGGGCGGCTGGCTTCGCTGATGGGGGCGGTCAAGATCGCCAGCCGTGGCGGGCAGAACCACACACTCGCGCGCGAAGAGCTTCATTCGCGCTTCAAGGAACACTTTGGCATGAACTTTGGGGGTTAAATGATGAACATCAAGTTTCTGAAATTGGTTGCGGCATTATCCGTGTCTGTGGTGGTTCTTGGCGGGTGCGCGTCGAGCATGTCGGGCGGCGCCTATAGCCGCACGCAGGCGCGCCAGGCGCAGGAAGTCCAGATGGGCGTGGTGGAAAGCGTGCGCCACGTCAAGATCGAGGGCACCAAGAGCCCTGTCGGCGCGGGCGCTGGCGCGGTGATCGGCGGCATCGCCGGCAGCAATATCGGTGAGGGTAAGGGCAGCACCGTAGGCACGATACTCGGTGCCGTGGCCGGCGGAGTGGCGGGCGCCGCAATCGAGGAAGGCGTGATGAGCAAGGATGGCCTGGAAATTACCGTCAAACTGGATAGCGGCCGCATGATCGCCGTGACCCAGGAGGCCGACGAACAGTTCAGGCTCGGCGATCGGGTGAGGGTACTGACCGGCGGCGGAGTGACGCGCGTCAGCCACTAAGGGCGCTGATTAAATAACAAATCGTCATTCCGGCGAAGGCCGGAATCTAGAAAATTCAAAGCACTGGACACCGGCTTTCGCCGGTGCGACGAATAAATCGGCGGTTCCCTAATCTGACTGTGTCAATAAATGTTTAAACGTGCCGATAACCAAAGCATCTTCCTTACTGAGGGTGATGTCATGGAAATCGAAGACGAACTGGAACGTTATCTTGATCGACTGGCGGGTGTGCTTGGCCATGCGGATCGAAGGGTGGGATTGATGGACTACTGTCGAGGATTGATGCTACCGATCAAACGCAAGAGCGTAGAACCGCTGGCGGCGCATGTCGATCCGCTGCACGTTCAGGCCAAGCACCAGTCGCTGCATCACTTTGTGGCCAAATCGGCGTGGTCGGACGAAGCGGTGTTGAGGGAAGTGCGAGCCGTTGTAGAGCCGGTGCTGAATTTCGATCGCGGTTGCTACTGGATCATTGACGACACGGGCATCCCGAAGCAGGGCACTCACTCGGTCGGCGTCACCCGGCAATACTGTGGCCAACTGGGCAAGACCGAGAACTGCCAGGTTGCTGTCAGTCTGTCGCTGGCCAGCGACACGGGCAGTTTGCCCATCCAGTGGCGCCTGTATCTGCCCAAGGAATGGACGGATGACCCAGCGCGCTGCCATGCGGCGGGTGTTCCGGAAGATATCAAGTTCTCGACCAAGATTGACATTGCCTTGGCCCAAGTGAAGCAAGCTCAGGACGATGGAGTGCCTGCCGGGATTGTTCTGGCTGACCCGGCGTATGGCGATAGCGCCCTGTTCCGCGACAAACTGGCTGCCATGGGTTTGCGCTACGCAGTCGGCATCCGGTCGGCGACCAGCGTGTGGGTGCCAGGCGTGACGCCCTTGCCACCCGAGCCCACGGCAGGCCGAGGACGCCCCAGCAAGAACCTGCGCCGTGCTCCTGGCCACACGCCGGTGTCGGTCAAAGCGCTGGCGCTGGCATTGCCGGGCGAAGCCTACCAGACTGTGGCCTGGCGCGAAGGCACGAACGAAGCACTGAGCTCGCGTTTTGCCGCAGTGCGCATCCGTACCGCCTGCCGCGACTATTGGCAAAGCACCCAACGTCCCGAGGAGTGGTTGCTGATCGAGTGGCCGGAAGGCGATGCGGAACCGCTGAAGTACTTCCTCTCGACCTTGTCTGCGGATACGCCGATTGAGCAACTGGTGTTCGTTACCAAGATGCGCTGGCGCATTGAGCGTGACTACCGGGAATTGAAGCAGGAGTTTGGCCTGGGCCAGTATGAAGGACGTAATTGGCGAGGGCTGCATCATCACGCTACCCTGTGCATTGCTGCCTACGCCTTCTTGTTGTATCAGCGCCTCACGCAGGGCAGTAAAAAAAACGCTGCTCGACCAAAAGCGCCTGCCCTACCCGAAAATTACCAGCCTCGCGGCAGCGGGACGAGCGCAACGCCATGTGCCAGACTCGATCGCCACGCTTCGCTTTCTCATCGCCGCTCGTATTGCACTTCGCCTGCAACGATGTCCGTGTTGCGGATCGGTTAGACGTAATTTGTGACACAGTAAAA
>JAMDDR010000090.1:0-573 GCA_023488685.1 Chloroflexota bacterium
CTCGGGGGCACGCAGGTCGGTGATATGCAGGGCAAGAAGTTCGTCGTACGTATATCCATACGCGGTCTGGGCTGCAGGATTAGCTTCGACGATGCGGCCATCGTCGGCGCGGACGAACAGGACGATGTCACGGGCGTGCTCAAGGATGAACTGGAAGCGTAAATGATGGTCCACGTCCGGCTGGATGGGATCAGAGTACGCGCCGGGCGTGAACTCCTTGAAACGCATCGACAGCGCCGTGCCGTTGGGGACCTGTACGCGCATGCCACACTCCTTGTCGTTTGCAATGAATAGCCGATTACATAAACGCGTAACGCTTAGCGTTATGAGATTTTAAGCCCCGTGCGGAACCTGTGCAATACACCGTTTCAGTTACCGGCTGGCTCAGCTCAGGCCGTTGCGCTGCAGGGCCAGGCGGAGAGGGTCTTGGAAATCCAGTTTGGCGAGGCTTTCGCCCTCGGCTGTCCGGGTGATGCGGTAAAGATCGGCGATTTTTTGCAGCCGGTCGACAAAGAGAATACCGTTCAGATGATCGATTTCATGGTGCACGGCACGCGCGTCTATGCCGCTGAC
>JAMDDR010000090.1:583-16100 GCA_023488685.1 Chloroflexota bacterium
GTCGACCGGCTGATGATGGTGGGGTTGATCAAGGCCGTGGGAGGGTGCATCGCACCCTCATTCTGCCCGAAGCGCACCACGACCACGCGGGCGTGCACGCCGATCTGTGGTGCAGCCAGCCCGGCCCCACCCAGGCGCAGCAGGGTATCTTCCAGGTCACGAATCAAGGTGCGCACCTGCTTGTCCACCTTGGGCAGCGGAATGGACTTCCGCCGCAGCAACGCCTCATCCTGTGGATACAGCAGAACTTTTCGTATCGGCATGGTGTGTCATGATAATCCTTGCGAAGGTGATGCAACCCCAACCCTCACAGGGATCTACTGCGCGGGGTGGTAATCCGCCCCCAGAATCACCAGCACGTCAACCTGGCTGTTGGCGTCTGCAGTGGTGGTGATGGCGCTGCTGGGCAGACCGAGCGTCGTCGCCACCTGCTGCGCAACCTGGTCGCTGGCGTGAAAGTCAAAGATCATCGAATTGGCGTAGTCCGTTTGTGCATCATTCACCGGGATGACGATGAAACCCCTGTCCTGCAAGAGTGTTTGTGCGTCCCCGGTCAACGTTTGTGTGTGTGTGCCGTTCTGGATGGCAATACGATTGGCGTCCGAAGCAGCGGTCCCGGCTGCCGAGGTGGGTTGATGGTAGAGCGCGGCCCCCAACTGGCCGATGCGTTCGCGAACTGGGATCAGTATCTGAGCCCCACTCGCCAGGGTCCAGTCCAGCGCCGTGTGTTCATCCACCGTCACACGCGTGATATTGTCCGAGGTAACATCCCTGGCTGCCAGGATCAACTGGATGATGTCGGACGGGCTCAGGTCGGTTGCGATGGAGCTGCTCAGCGTACTCAGGATCTGTGACGCGTTCGGCAGTAGCGTCGTGATGGCATCGCTGCTCAACACGCGATCACGCAAGGCCATGATGATCTGCTGCTGTCGCTGCATGCGGGTGAAATCGCTCGACGCGTGGCGCGTGCGGGCGTACTTCAGCGCCGTTGCGCCGTCCATATGATGCCAGCCTGCGCTGATGGCGAAGGGCTCATAACCGTAATGGTTATCCGGGTAGTTAGGGTCGTCGATGTCCTGATCGACATACACGTCGATGCCGCCCACCAGGTCCACCAGATCCACCACCGCATTGAAGTTCACGCGCACGTAGTGATGCATCTGAATGCCGAAGTTGTACTCCACCGTGCGCATGGCATACGCGGGGCCGCCATAAGCCATGGCTGCGTTGATGCGGTCCAGCGAGCCGCCGTCGGCCAGTGGCACGAACAAGTCGCGCGGAATGCTGAGCATGCCGGCCGTGTGCGCGGCCGTGTTAAGCGACAGGATGATCATCGTGTCGCTGCGTGTGAGATTGGGATCATCATCCGGGCGTTGATCGATCCCCAACACAAGAATGTTGATACACTCGTTGCACTCCCGCAATGGCATGGCGGTGAGATCCATCTGGGGAGTGATGATCTCCGGCGGCAGCAGCGCTGTCGTGACGACTGCCGTGGGTGTAGGTGCGGCGATGATCTGGCGTGTGGGTGCCGGCTGGGGTGTGAGGGTTGCTTCTGGCGTGATGACAACCTGGATCTGGCCCAGGATATTGTTCCTGGAGCTATCCGCTGTTGCCTGATTGGATGGTTGTGTGATCAGCAAGAGGCCGGCGACCAACAGCACTGCTGCGCAGACAGCCACGATGACCACAATGGCGCCGATGCGCCGGCGCCTGGTATTAAGCAGGTTGTTCATTTCAATGCGGATTGCGATAGCTCAGTTCGACTCTAGTGGAAGCATTTTAATCGACTGAGGCGCCCGGCAGGTTGTGGCTCGTCTCCGCATACGCTGTGTGCTGTGTGTCAATCTCCTATGCACGTGCCCACGCGCCGTGCGGTGCCCACCCACGGGTGGTCGGGTGGCACATACTTTAGCTTGCCGGCCACTTCCTCCAATGGCTCGGACCGGGTGCTGTCGCCCTTTGACGCCACCATCACACCGTACTGGCCTTTGTGGATCAGGTCGGCGCAGGCGGTGCCCAGCCGGGTCGCCAACAGGCGATCGGCCGCCGAAGGGGTGCCACCACGCTGCAGATAGCCGAGGATCGTCACGCGTGATTCCAGGCCGGTCAACTGCTCGAGTTGTTTGGCCAACCGGAGGGTATGACCGGCGTGCTGCAATTCGAGCTGCTCGAACGCTGCCTCGGCTTTGGTCCTGGCTGTTTTGGACTTGGCTTTGACAACCTTCTCCTGGGCCGCCTGGCGTGCCGCAGCCTCTTGTTTGGACAGGGCGCCTTCGGCCACGGCGACGATGCTGAAGCGCTTGCCGCTGGCGCTGCGCCGGCGGATGGCCTCGGCGACGGATTCGACGTCGTAGGGGATCTCAGGGATGAGGATCACATCCGCACCGCCGGAGATGCCCGCGCCCAGCGCCAACCAGCCGACCTTGTTGCCCATGATCTCCACCACCACGATGCGGTGATGGCTGTGCGCGGTGCTGTGCAGGCGGTCAATGGCTTCCGTCGCAACGCTCAAGGCCGTGTCAAAGCCGAACGTGACGTCGGTCAAAGCCACGTCGTTGTCGATTGTCTTGGGCAGCGTGATGATGTTGAGTCCTTTCTGCGCCATGCGATAGGCATTCTTCTGCGTGCCGCCGCCGCCCAGGCACACCAGCACGTCGAGGTTATGCTTGTGATAGTTCTCGACCATCACGTCGGTCATGTCCATCAACTTGCCGCCGACCGGCATGCGGTGCGGTTTGTCGCGGCTGGTGCCCAGGATGGTGCCTCCCGCCGTCAGGATGCCGGACAGCGCAGTGCTGTCCAGTTCCATGGTGCGGTTCTCCATCAGACCGCGAAAGCCGTCGCGGAAGCCGATGACCTGCATGCCGTAAAAGCTGAGCGCCGCCTTCCCGACGCCGCGGATGGCCGCGTTCAAGCCCGGGCTGTCACCACCCGAGGTGAGAATACCGATGTTCTTTGCCATGATTGCACCTCCTGATTGGATTCTAGCCTATCTGCATCGGCGAAGACAGAATGTGAGTGGTAATCGCCTATTGGATGGGAGCGATCAACAATGCGACGATTGCGCTATGCTTGTCTTATTCGCTTACATATCACGAGGGAGGTAATGGCGGATCACTCGTTTGCAGATGCACGTCACTATCGCGACTATGAGGAAGTTTCCCACCTCGATGACCAAATGCTGCGCTATCTGCTACAGCATGGTGAGCCGGTGGTCCGTGTATGGGCGGCGTGGGGACTTGGTATCGTGCTGGGCGGTCAGAGTGTGCCGGACTTGCTCCATGGCCTACACGATAGTCCAGCGCCCGGTGTGCGCCGCCACCTAAGGATTTGTAAAAGTATAACTCCGCAGTTTGCTAATTTACCTCACCCCCTCTGTCCCCTCTCCGTTTACGGAGAGGGGACAGAGGGGGTGAGGTAAAACGCGAAGTTATTCTTTGACGACTCCTAAGTATCGGTTCGCCATCAACCAGCGGCGACGGTAATCATGCTCCCAGTTCCGGAGACTTCGAGGTCGTAGCGCCGGGCCGCACCTTCATAGTTGGGACTTTGCAGCCGCACGTCGCTGCTCATGCCACTGACCGTTTGATCATCGAAGACAACGCCAGAACCCCAGCCTTTCAGGTGGACTCGGGCTGCGACGCCCGGCGGGCGCCGGACGGTGAATTGGGACCCACTGCCACCAAGCCGGATGGGAACCACGCGAGTGGGCTCGGGGAGCTCGACGCGAAACATGCTTCCTGCCCCGTTGGCATCCAGTTCGAGGAGATCCAGACTGCCCAACTCGGTAGTGACCTCCGACCCGCCATTCCGGATCACGATCTGCCAGGGGATGGCGGTGCTGAGCTCAATTTCTGCCATACGCTGACGCCGGGCAAGCAGCCAGAGGCGCTGCGGATAGCGGATGGTAATTGTCCCTTCTTCCACTTTCACATTGGGCATCGATCCGGTGAAGTTCGCCCGGTAGAGATCGCTCATTCCAGTGACCGCGCGCACCATGAGGGTGGATGTCCCGGCAGAAACGACAAGGCGCCCACGCTCCAGATCGCCAAGCGGCGCGGAGAAGTCGCTGCCCGCACCTTCGGGCACTTCGCGCAGCCGGGCAATCTCTTCCCTGGACATCGCGTTACTGCGCTTGAGAAACTCCACGAGGAAGGCGACCTGCTCATCACTGTACTGTGAGGCGATCTCGTCCCAGCTCCCCCCGATGGAATCAAAAACCGGGCTCATCTTTCGCAGGGCCTCTTCGTTCGGGACGAGCCGGACGATAACCCGCCGCCCATCTTCCGGATCACGCTCCCGGCGTACCAGCCCGGCCTTCTCCAACCGGTCGATCATCCCGGTGATGGCGCCCGTCGTCAAGCCCATGAGCTCGGCAAGCTGACCAGCAGTCGTCGGCCCGGTAATATCCAGGATGTCGGTAACCTGTAAGTCCGTGACGTTCATCCCAACCTGCGCCGCCGCCGCCCGGAAAAAGGATGCACTGAGGCCATTAAACTGCCGCACCTCCCGCGCAAACTCGGCGAGCAGTTCCTCACGCTTTTCGAAAGAGCCACTTGACAATTGGCATTCCTCCACGTATAATCTGATTGTCTTAGTTGCTAAGATAATTTCACGGCATTCAATTCGATAACTAAATTAAACCCATTATAGCACAGGAAGGTGCAAGCGGTAAGGAGTGAAGAATATGCAAAACCAAGCAATCCAAGTGAAAGGGCTGCAAAAGTCCTACACGAAACTTCATGTTCTAAAGGGCGTAGATTTCGAGGTGGAAAAGGGCAGTATTTTCGCCCTGCTCGGCTCCAACGGCGCGGGCAAGACAACGATTGTCAAAATCCTCACCACGCTGCTCAAACATGACGGCGGAACCGCCGCTGTAAACGGATTCGATGTTGCGTCAAGGCCTGATCATGTACGGCAGTCGATCAGCCTGACCGGGCAGTTTGCCGCCGTGGACGAGATCTTGACCGGGCGGGAAAATTTGATCATGATTGCCAAGCTGCGGCACCTGAATAATCCGCGTCAGGTCGCGGATGATTTACTGAACCGCTTCGGCCTGACCGACGCCGCCGACCGCAGGGTTTCCACCTATTCGGGCGGTATGCGCCGCAGGCTCGACATCGCCATGAGCCTTGTGGGAAAACCGCAGCTTATCTTTCTCGACGAGCCGACCACCGGGCTTGACCCCGAAGGACGCATCGAGGTTTGGAAGACGGTCAAAGAACTTGCTAACGGCGGCACGACGGTATTCCTGACCACGCAGTATCTGGAGGAAGCTGAACAGCTTGCCGACCGGATTGCCATTCTGCATGAAGGGAAAATTATCGCCAACGGCACACTCGCGGAGCTGAAAAAGCTGTTCCCGCCCGCAAAGGTGGAGTATGTGGAAAAACAGCCGACGTTGGAGGAGATATTCCTCGCAATCATCGGCAAGAAGGAGGAAAAATAAATGGAAACGGTAAAGAAACACTTTTTCAGCGATATGGGCGTTATGCTCGGACGTTCCATGCGTCATATTTTCCGCAGCATGGATACCATCATCACGGTCACCATCACTCCGATCGCGATGATGCTGCTGTTCGTCTATGTGTTCGGCGGCGCGATTCAAACCGGCACGGATAACTATGTAAATTATCTGCTGCCCGGCATCCTGCTGATTGCGATTGCAAGCGGCATCGCCTATACGGCTTACCGTCTGTTTATGGATATGCAAAGAGGCATCTTCGAACGGTTCCACTCCATGCCGATTGCGCGTTCGGCCCCGCTGTGGGGGCATGTGCTGACCTCGCTGGTATCCAATGCGATTTCGGTTGTCGTCATCATTCTCGTAGCGCTCATTATGGGCTTTCGCTCGTCGGCAGGAGTATTGTCATGGCTTGCCGTGGCCGGTATCCTCGCGCTGTTTACGCTGGCCTTGACATGGATCGCGGCGATTGCCGGACTGTCCGCAACATCGGTGGACGGTGCAGGCGCCTTTTCCTACCCGCTTATCTTCCTTCCATTTATCAGTTCGGCGTTCGTGCCCACCGAATCGATGCCGTCGGTCGTTCGCGCCTTTGCCGAAAACCAGCCGGTGACCTCGATCGTGGAAGCCATCCGCGCGCTGCTGTCAGGTCAGCCTGTCGGTAATGACATCTGGATTGCGCTCGCGTGGTGCGTCGGGATTATGCTTGTGGCTTATGTCTTTGCGATGCGGGCGTATAAAAAGCGGGTCTAAAAAATACGCGTATCGTTCTACATTCATACCGATGCCTATACCGATGTAAATGTCGGAATGGGTATCGGTATATTGATCCCGGAAATAATGATTTCGAAGTCAACCATTGACAAGTTAGCGAGCATTGATGATAAAGAAATCATCACGGTAAGCGATCTCGTGCAAGAGACGTTCGAGTATCTGGTTCACTTTCAAATGGCGCAGAGAGATAGCCGACCGAACATCCGAATATATTAGGACTTGTAAACGAATAACGCCGCAGTTTGGGCAAGGCGTGGCGAAAACCGGGTTAAAATGATTGGAGTGGAGAGCAGGAGCGATGCATGACAAACACGGTGCGCGAATGTCAATGTGCCGACTGTCTTGGCACCGCCGATCATCCGAATAAACGGCTTCACCATCAGATGAACTTGTTTCTGAGGCGATTGGATGAGCAACAGCGGCGGTGGTATGTGGCACTGGAGTCGAAAAAGGTGGGGCATGGCGGCGATAGGCTGTTGTCCCAAATAACGGGATTGGATGTGGAGACCATCCGGCGGGGACGGCGCGAGTTAGACGGCGAATTAGCGGAGCGTCCAACAGACCACAGTCGGTTGCCAGGAGGCGGGCAGCCATCGGTTGAAAAAAAGCCCCAGCGGTCATCGAGCAACTGAAGGACTTTGTCGAGGCAGAGACAGCGGGGGATCCGATAAGCGAGCGGAAGTGGCGGCGGAGCAGTTTACGGGCCTTGAGCCGGGCGTTAGGCGGGAAAATCAGCCATACTACGGTCGGACGCGTGTTGAAAAACCTGGACTATTCACTCAAAGCCAATCTCAAACGGTTGACGGGGAAACCACACCCGGATCGCGACACGCAGTTTGCCTATATCGAGCAACAGAAACAAGCATTTCGTGAGGCGGGCTTGCCGATTATCAGCGTCGATACCAAGAAGAAGGAGTTGATAGGCCGCTTCAAGAACCCCGGTCGGCGGTGGTGTCAACAGGCGGACGCGGTCAACGCCCATGATTTTGAGCAGGACGCGCTGGGCAAAGCGGTGCCGTATGGGGTGTACGACGTGACCAACAATCGGGGCTATGTCTATGTGGGACGCTCCGCTGACACACCCCAATTTGCCGTCGAGCAGGTCGCGACCTGGTGGCAGACCTTCGGTTGTCATGACTTTCCGGAAGCCAAGTGCCTGCTTATTCTGTGCGACGCCGGTGGCAGCAATGGTTATCGCGCGCGCTTATGGAAACAGCAGCTTCAGGCCCTATTTACCGATCAACTCGGCTTGGAGGTGACGGTCTGTCATTACCCGACCGGGGCGTCAAAATGGAATCCGATTGAGCATCGGCTCTTTGGCCCGATTAGCGTCAATTGGGCGGCTCAGCCACTTGTGACGTTTGAGAAAATGCTGGCCTTGATCCGCGGTATGGTGACCGAAACGGGTCTGGAGGTCGAAGCGTTTCTGGTCGATAAGGTCTACGCTACTGGCCTCAAGGTCACCGATGCGGTGATGAGCAGTCTGAATCTTGTCCATCATTCGGTATGCCCGAAGTGGAACTACACGATCCGTCCTGGCTCCCACAGGATGACCCGGATGAATATGTGCGTGCGACAGCCTGCCGTTATCTGATACGCACATGCAGTCGAACCGCAGTACTCTCGCTCGTGCGCCAGCGCTTGTTCCAGGACGCATCCCCTGTGGTCCGGGAGACGATCCTCCAGGAACTCCCTGCTGAGTCCTCAGCTTTGCCGGCAGATGATCTGGCACAACTGCTGAGCGATAACAGCCTTGAGGTACGAACGCTCGTCATCGATCGATTGCTGAATACCACACCCGCGACTCGTCTCTTTCCCGGTGTGCTGGAGCATCACATCCCGCGCGAGCGTGACAGAATGCTCCGTCTGCGCCTGCTGTCGTTGTGCGCACAGTCGGGAGGCATTCAGCGGCTTGTCGTAATGAGCCGCATGCTACCCACAAGGAACGGCCTTGAGATCCTGCAGCTTCTACATGGTCGACAGGATCGATTGAGTTGGGCGGCGCTCATGCCGCTCACGACTGCCGGCGATCCGCGCATTGATATGATGGTGACGAAGTCGATTGAGCCGCATGACGCCGTTTTCGCATGGCCTTGGCTTGTCAAAATGGTGGCACGTGCCTCAAGGGTGTCAAAAGTCCGTAATCGCGCTGAAGCTGAAATTGAGTACGCTGTCGATGATTGTGCTTCTCGGGCCATGACGCTCTTGATTGACGCAACATCTCAGTTAGGGCCTGAGCTGGCCGGCGACGTCACTCATCGTGAAGTGCAGTCCGTAACGCTTCGCTTGGAAAAGGGCATCGAGGAGCTGGAGTTCTACTCTGAAGAAGAACCTGATGATGAATCGTATGTGCAAGAAATCAACCAGTACCGCATGTTACAGGACCGATTGCGCAAGTTGAGCAAAGAAGATTAGGTCAGCACGGGTCTCGACACCGCCTGTGCCGAAGAACTCCACCCTTACCTCGTGGGGTGGGAGAATGAGCGTATGATCCGGTGGTTTACCTTTCTGTGCGGCGTGCTGGCGCTTGCGCTGCCGGCACGCCACGCGCCCGCTCTGATGGGTGCTGTCCCACAAATGCCCAACGCCGATCTCAACGTCTATGCAGATGCGCTGGCGGGCGGGTGGGATGCGGGTTGGTCGTGGGACAGCACGATCAACCTGGATAACACGGCCCCAGCGCGCGGCACACGCAGCATCGCCGTGACGTATAGCGCCGGCTGGGCTGGTCTATCGCTGTGGTCGCCAAACGCGATCGACGCCGGCCTTTACTCTGCCGTCACGTTGTGGGTACACGGCGGGGCCGCCGGCACGCGCAATCTGAATCTGCACACACAGCCGGCCGACGACGGCGCGGCCAGCGCGCAAGTGCCTTTCACGGCGCAGGCCGGTGCGTGGAAGCAGATCACCGTGACGATGAGCCAGTTGGGCAGCCCGGCACAGATCAAGCGCATCAACGTACAGAACAACAGCGCTAGCGCGCAGGCCGTCTTCTACGTGGACGACATCCGGCTGGTCGGCGCCGTAGCGTCGTCGCCCAGTAGCCCAACGGCGACGGTGCGCATCCAGGCTGGCGGCGCCATCACGCCAGTGGACGTGCGATTGCTCGGTTCCAATCTGGCGGCGTGGACCGGGCCGGCGAACTTCGCCAGCGCCACCTATCGCACGCGCCTGGCGGCCTCGGGCGTGAGCGTGTTGCGCATGCCGGGCGGCAGTTGGAGCAACAGCTACGGCTGGCTGAGTTGTGAACAGCGTGCCAACCAGCCCGGCGCGCTGCCGTGTGACGGCGACAGCGACTGGAAGTCCTGGGTCGCGCGCCCGACGGACTTCATCGACTTGTTGCAGGCGGTGAGTAAACCCGGCATGTGGGTGGTGAGCCTCAACGGCACGTCCAGGGAGGCAGCCGCGGCGGTGGCGTTCTTCAACGCGCGGATCACCGACACGACAACCATCGGCACGGATATCAAGGGCACCAACTGGTACACCGCCGGGCACTGGGCACAACTGCGTGCCGCGCACGGCAACCCTGACCCGTTGGGCATCGAGCTGTGGGGTGTGGGCAACGAGCTGTTCGCGCCGTCGCAGTGCGGCGGCTGGGAACCTGCCTGGACGTGTGAAGGGACGGAGTACGCCAACGGTGTAGGCGCCGGCGCAGCCCGGCACGAGGGCTTCATCGAGTTTCGGACAGCCATGCGCGCGGTGGACCCGGCGATCCAGGTCGGCGCGGTGGGCGTGACCGATCAGGGTGCCTGGGGCAATTGGGGCAACGAGGTGATCGCCGCGGCCGGGCAGGCCATGGACTTCTATGACGTACACCAATACGCCTATTGGATGCCGCCGGCGGGTGGAACTGCGGACGTGCTGGCGCAACCGCAAGGGGCGTGGGCCGGCCTGAAGGCGAACATCACAGCCGCCTTTGACGCGCACGCGGGCGGCCGGCACATTCCCATCGGCGTCACCGAGCACAACCTGTTCTCGGTATGGAACAACGACGCGGACCTGTGGATGGCGCGCGCAGTGGATGGCCTGTTCGTCGCCGACTCGATCGGCCAGATGGCGCGGCACGGCTTCGCCCTGGCCAACCAGTGGATGGTGGATCACAGCCACTACGGCCTGCTGAACGACAGCGCCTGGCGGCGCAGCCCGCAGTACTTCGCGTTCGTGCTGTGGTCGAAGTTCGGCCAACAAATGGTGCCAGTGACCTCGACCGCCAGCGCTGCCACGACGCTGAGCGTGTATGCCGGGCGTGTGAACTCGTCCACGCTATCGCTGCTGGCGATCAACAAGAGCGCCAGCCCGATCACGGCCACGATCGACGTGGCCGGCTTCGCGCCGTTGATTGGCGGCATGGCAGATGTGGCTGGCGCGACCACGCTGAGCGACATGGTGATGCGCTATAACGGCGTGAGCGAGAGCGCGCTCAGTAATGACCTGTCGAACGCACCGTCATCACCGTTCAGCGCGAGTGGCAGCCGTGCCACCTATACCTTCGCGCCGTACTCGCTGACGCTGCTGCGCTTGCGAGCGGCGCCGCCGAACGTCAGCCCACGTGCGTTCGTGCCGGTGATCGCGGAGTAGGGGCGATGCATTGCCACAGGATCGTGCCCGGATGAGATTCCACGGCAATGCATCGCCCCTACCGTTACGCGTGCAGTGCCGCTATGTCGCCATCGGCGCCGGCGTGCCTGACCTCATGGCATGCCAATGCGGCAGATAGCATCGTCACGAAGAAGCCCAGGCCGATGGATGAGCGTAGCAGGAGGGTGGCGGTGGACCAGGGGTAATCAGGCGAGCTCAGTGACTTTGCCAAGGGAACGCACACGGCAGCCAGCAAGCCAAACCCGGTTGCCGCCAGCAGCCCGCGCATCTGGCCGTGGGTGGTGCGAGCGCGCAGGACCAGGGCTGGCGTCGCCAGCAGGAAGAATAGCGCTGGCAATACCTTCAGCATGGCGATGATGGCCGGGCTGCTCATCCACATTCCCAGCGCGTAGTCGGGTTCCAGGTACACCATGACGACCAGGTATTGCAAGCCGGCGAAAACGAGCGCCACGGCAATGCCATCTCGCCTGGCCCAGGGGAGCAGGATGCCCGCCGGCAGCAACAAAATCCCATACAGCACAACCATCAGGGTGCCCATCATCAGGATCGGCATCTCCATGAGGAAGTGTGGCGTCTGGAGTGCCACGCAGATGACGTTCAGAACGACGACGCCAACGATCAGCCGCAAGGCCATGCGCGCCGGTGGCACCAGGTGCAAGGCGCGGCGCTGGCGGATCGTCCAGACAGCGCCAATGATGATGGCTACCAGGAAGGCAATCGGCAGCAGGGGCATTACCCCGGACAGTTGCAGCCCGCTGCACAGCCCGACGCCGATGGGCATCAGGGTCCACCGCGGCAGGCTGCGGCGCTGCTGTAACCAACCGGCGAGTGCAAGGACGGCACATAGCGCGAAGACCGCGCCATCGCGATATAGGGTGGCGTATGCGAAGTTGCTCAGGGTGCCATAGACGGTGCCGCCGATATAGACCAGGCCCGGTAATAGTGCCAGCAGCACCTGCCGCGGCGGCAATGACGCGGCCGGATGATTGGAAACGCGCAGCGACCCGTGCCAGTGGGCAAGGTGTTCTCGTGCGGCTGTCACGATCAGATCGGCCAATGTGCGCCACCACAGCGTGACCACCGCCAGCGTGCCATGGGCAGAAGCGGAGCGGTATTGATCTCTAAATGCCTGCAGCATGAGTGGGCCGTAGGTTTGGCGGTGGTCCCTGGGGTAGGCGATCAGCAGCAGCCGGTACAGCCGGATGGAAAGTGACATGGGTTTGGGTTGATGGGTAGGGGTCATCGGGATGCTTCACCTCAGCGCTCAGGGCATTTCGTTGAGCAGGTGCCTGGCCCGCGCGGCTGTGACGAGGTCGCTCAGACGTTGCGCCTCGGCGTGGAGGACACGGCGGCCCAATGAGGACAGCCGATAATAGCGCCGGCGCGAGTCATCCAGCGCAGGGTCGGGCCGCTCCTCGCTCTCCTCGATCAGGCCCGCGGTCAGCATACGCTTGACCGAGCCATAGAGTGTCCCTGGTCCCATCTTCACCTGCCCCTGTGTGAATGACTCGACCTCTTGCATGATGCCATAGCCGTGCTTTTCGCCATTCGCCAGCGCCAGCAGGATGTGAAAGACCGCCGGCGTCAAGGGCAACATGTCCGCAAGGTCCTGGTTGGATTGATCAGCCAATGCTATACGCCTCTTGTGTCGCGCATGGATATATCCATTGCGGATATATTAGGGCGAGATGCCCTATTTGTCAAGATGCTGCCTGCACAGAATGCCCACGCGACTCTACGCCCAGTTGTCAGCAGTTGTCAGGCTACTTGTGACAACCGAACGCTAGACCAACCAACCAGGCCGCCAAGGACACCCAGGTGATCAGTTCGCATCCTCAGATGCGAACTGATCACCGATTTCCTCATTGTCATCGTCGGCGTCACGAACTCTGCCACTGGCCGTCGGCGGTTTGACGTCTAGTGAAGCGCTTCTGCCAGGTTGATCCAGATGCAACGAGAGTTGTGCCTGACCATTGACCTTCGCTTGTAGTGTCTGCAGAAACGTCTCAACAGGTGGAATGTTAGGGTTCTTGCGGAAAGCTGCGAAGAGCTGGTCAATTGACGCAAATGAAGCTCCTAACATGGTGTGCCAGAGTTGGATAATCGCAGCTTCATCCAACTGAGATTCCAGGCAATAGCCCAGCAAATTGGCACAATCCCGACAAAAGGTGAGGCTGTCATCGGTCTCGATATGATCGGGCTGTGTGTATTTAGAAGGAGGATCATTCCCTGTGACAGGCATTAACACAAGGATGGAGTCATGCTTCAACGCTTTCAGTTGCCGGATGTGAACGGAAATGGGATTCTCAGCATAGATCGTGTAGCTGGTGACCAGTCTGAAGTTGGCAGCTTTGAGTGATAACGCCAATCGCGCCCAGGCCTCTGGCCGCCAATGGTGAAACGTAAAGACAAGACGCCCGGTGGGTTTCTTCAGCACGCGATGACACTCGCTCCAGATGGCAGACAGCACACGCTGATACTTTGCACCATTTTTATCCGTTTCAGCGACCGCACTGTCCGTCAAGGTGTAATCCCAGTCCGCTGTGTCAGGTAACATCCAGCGCAACCAGGCTCTGAAGAAGCTCGCGAGATCGCTGTACTGGACGCTGTCGAAATAGGGAGGATCGGTGACAACGTGATCGACCGATTCGTCAGGTAGAGGCAGCCTGGATGAGTCCTGCTGTGCAGCGATGAACATCTGTTGTCCACTGTTTAACTCATCAAAGGCGATTGCAGGCATGCCGAAGTCCGTCTCTCCAATTAACGCGATCTTCGACCAATTGCCGCGCGCAAACTGGCGCTCTACAGGCGCTTCGGCCCACAAGGAAGCGGCCTCGATCCGATCCTCAAACAGCAACCCAATGGTGCCGGATGTATTGCCACTGAACACCGGGTTGTTTTCGAGTGCCGTGTGTGGGAAAGAGTAAGCGTGGTGCGAGAAGACGTGCCGAATGGCTCCTGCGCGACGTTTATCAGCGCCTTTGTAGCCACACAACAGCGAGTTGAACTCTAATGACGTTGATATCAACAGGCCTAGCCATAGACGGTGTTTCTCACCAACCCCGTCCAGCAATTCCTTGCAGGTGTTGATGTAAATGAGCTGCCGGGGTGTGAATACCTCGGTAAAGTGAGTGACCCCTTTGCTCAACAGATCATCCGATTTCGGGCCACTCGGCACGGCGAGCTGTTCCAGTGGCAAGTGGACACTGGTGCGCATGATGTCCTGGGCTGCATGTATGAGGCGAGTATCCTCGGCACCGGCGAACTTGTAGAACAGGCCATGGGACTTACACACGCCGACGACCACCAGCGGAACGTAGCGATCTGTAAAGGGGATGTCTTGCAGGTCTTTGTAAGTCGTTTTGCACGTTGGGCACTGTTTAACGGTTTTCTCGTAAATTGGGGAGTTAATTGACAACGCAGAACTGTGTGAGGCATCGGAGAATACCAGCCGGCCAGCCTGTTGACAGAGATCGATCGACGTTCCGTCGGTTTCTTCGCGCAACCGGAATGAGTCGACGAAGATCGCTTCACCACATGCGCAACGCTTACGCACACCATACAGGACGAACTGGACCTCACATTCGCTGCCGCATGTGGGACATGCCGTCACAAATAGTGGCCGCAAGCGTTCTGACAGGGCCACATAGAAGTCTTCGAATACCGCTTTCTTCTCGGCGAACGGAATGTGCGTAAGGGATGCCCTGGCCTGTAGTACCGGGATCGGGTCGATGTCGTAGCCGATGACGTTGGCGCCAAGCCGAATCGCTTCGTGGATGGAGGTGCCACCTCCCATCATCGGATCGAGGATGACCTTGCCTTCCAGGCCGCCAACGGCATAGTAGTCACGTTTCGCAGGATCATCACTGAGTTGTTTAAGGATGTGGCGAAAGGTGGTCCCAGAACGTCTGGCCCACCATTTGTGCAAATAGGTGTTTGGCCGGAACAGATGCTTGTTGAACGATTCACGCTTGGCCAGCAGATTGGCTTGCTCTATGGGAAAAGTGAAGTCGAGAGTAATGTCTGGTGACAGCTCTGTGATTGGCTGACCACTTGACATCTCTAGATTGGGTTTTACTTGAACAGGTTTGACAACTTGCCGCATCGTTTCACTATTTTACGGGTAATAGTGGGGGAAAAGCATCAGTAGGCTGCGTGTGGATGAAGTGATATAGCAGTGAGAGACATTCGAGAGGAGTTCGCATCCTCAGATGCGAACTCCTCCGGTAAGGCGCGAGTCCAGGGGATGTCTCAGGTAGGTGATCTAGATCACCGGCTGCGGCAGGAACGCGCACAACGGCATGTCGGCCTCGTCGACCAGGTCGCAGGCTGGGTCCAGACCCAGGCCGTAGCCCAGCTTTACGTCCGCATCCATCTCACGATTCAACAGCACGACGATGTCGGTGCCATTCCCCGCGGCGCGATCCACGAATGCGTTGACGACGTACAGCGGCGCGCGGTATTCCGCATCGGGTAGGCGCACCTCGAAGCCGCGCAGGTGCGCGCACTGGGTATCGCCGAGCATCCAGCGCCCGCTCAAGCCGTGGAAGCGCACACGCAGTGCGTTGCAGATGCCGGCGGGCGAGGTGAAGCGCTCGACGGCAACCACCTCAGGCCCATGAGCGCCATCGGCACCTGCACTGAGTTGTAGTGCCAGATGCGCCAGGCGCTGGCCCA
>JAMDDR010000541.1 GCA_023488685.1 Chloroflexota bacterium
CTGGTCATCAAGCGAGGATTTTGAGGATGATACTGTGATGAAGCCACTCATCACAGGCAACCGATTCCCGTAAAAAGATAACAGCCCTCGCATTAGTTCATCAGACGAAGAATACTTCTCACGAGGAGTGAACCCCTGCGCCTTAAAGATCACAGCCATTTATCCATCTGAGGCGCGGATAATCTCGTCCAGGCTACGCCCGGTCAACACGGAGTTTGGTTGGGTTAGCGTGGGGTCGTGCCCTGGGTCTGCGTCCTCATCCTGCATCGTTATCAGCAGCCAGGTGTCTTTCCTTGCGCCATGTATATGAATGAGTGCGAACTCGCCACGTAGCTTCGTACCATGCAAGCGGAATGTGACATGGCCCTCGCGTAATGCGTCCGTCATAGATACGGGATGTCTGTTCTGTGTGGTGGTCGATTCATAGGTGCCGGTGTCCCAGACCATAACCGTACCTGCCCCGTAACAGCCGTCAGGGATGACTCCCTCGAAATTGGCATATGCCAGCGGGTGGTCTTCCGTGGGCACCGCGAGCCGTCGCATATGGGGGGCCAGTGACGGGCCTTTTGGTACGGCCCAGGATTTCAACACGCCGTCAACTTCCAGGCGAAAATCGTAATGCAGGTGGCTGGCGGCGTGTTTCTGCACGACAAAGATCGGTAGCGCTTGCGACGGTTCCCGTGCGCCACTCGGTTCTGGCGTCCGTGCGAAGTCACGCTTGTGTCGGTACGCAGATAATGGCTCATCGGGTGCTGACATACCAGCCTCTCCTGATCTCTGGCGCTCCCGCATTGTACGTTTATGGCTCGAGTAACACCATGGCGACGGCATAGTCACCCAAGTGGGAAAGTGAGAGGTGAATCGTGCGATCAGCTACAAGTTCAGCGACGCGGCCAGCCACATGCATGATGGGAGGACCGACTGTCCCGCGCACGACTTCCATTTCCAACCAGCGCGGGGGAAGGCGCAACGCTTTCGCAAGTGCCTCTTTCGCACAGAAGCGCGCGGTATAATGCGCGGCGCGATGGGCTTTTTCTTCACAGTAGGCGCGCTCTGCGGGTGTGAACAGCCTGGCTAACGCCAGTGGCCGCCGTGTCATGAGACGCTCAATGCGCGCAACCTGTTCAATGTCAACGCCGATGGTAGACATGGCGGCCTTTACAACAGACCGGCACCGTTAGGTTGCCGGCTCAAAGGTATCGCATTCGGCATGTTTTCCATGGTGGGCCACGACGATCCCGGAGGCAGAGCACATCAATTCGCTGTTCCAGCGACATCCATTGATATGACACGCACCAACCAGGCCAGTTTCCGCACGATGCGTATGCGTAGGTTGCGGAATATAGGCATCACAATCGGGGCTCGCATTTCCAACGTCAATCGCGGGAGCGTGGCACTGCTGATCGCGGTTATAAAAACACTCGTTGACCTCGCAGCGGGTCACCGGAGGCATACCGTTCATGTGGGAACTCCTCTCTATATGTGCTCTGGTCGAATAGGTAATCAACCATAAAGCTCACTGTGAGTATAGCAAGCTTCCCGCCATCAATGTTGTTGTCGCGTTGACAATACTCGGCGTCTGTCACGTCATCGGGACACCCACGGAAAAGTGCAACCACGCGCAGCAGTACTCGCGAACTATTCTGCGAGATACCCCTGCCGCCGGGCGTCGTGAATGAGGTGGATGACAAACTCACCGAGTACCGGGGACGCCCCAGATATTATCTCCTGGTTGCGTGCCAGCACCTGGGCTTTCGAGATGCCGTGCGCGTGCCAGGATTTGCCCTGCGTGGCCTAGTTGAGAAGGAGCGGGGCCAGGCAATCCAGGACGTGGGCAAACCGCGCCTCTGGAGTTGTTGCGGCTTCGTATTCCTCCCAAAGGCTTCGTACCTCACCGGCCTGATCTGTCGGCAGGAGGCTGAAGATGCGGTCTGCCGCCACGCGCTCACGGGCGGCTTTTCCACGCGTGGCGGCTTCGTCATAGCAGTAGGTATCGCCCGCATCGATCTCCACCAGGTCATGCACCAACACCATCTGGATCACCCGCAACAGGTCCGTCTCCGGGTCGGCAACATACTCCCGCAGGATCATTGCCATCACCGCGACATGCCAGGTGTGTTCGGCGTCGTTTTCCCTGCGCGAGGCATCGGCAATATAATTTTACCGGATCACGCATTTCGCACGATCAATCTCCAGCAGAAAGCGGATCTGGTGTTCGAGGCGTTCCGCAGGATCAGCCATCGGCGGGCATCCTTTCCAGGAGATGTTGTATGAGTGTGTGGAGATCGAGCGTCGGCGGGAGATTGCGTCCGTGGCGGGCCAGTTCCTGGATCAGTTGCACGACGACGGGAGGCGCTATGTTGAAGTCGCGCAGGTCATGCTGAAAGAAGAGATCCGTCACGTTGCCATACAGTTCCACTCGCCCGCCGGCACGCATGAGATATACGACATCGGCCAGCAGGCTCACCTGTTCCATATCGTGCGTCGTACTGACAATCGTCATCGCGGTCCGGTGATGCAGGTGGTGGAGGAAATGGCTGATCTCCAGACGGCTGGCGTAGTCCACGCCTTCGAGCGGTTCATCAAGGATCAGCAGTTCCGGATCAAAGACCAGCGCCCCTGCCAGCGCGACTTTCTTGCGCTCACCGCCAGAGAGATAATGGGGCAAGCGATCACGCAGATGGGCAATGTCCAAAGTCTGCAAGATGGTTTCAACACGCTGCATCGTCTCCTCGCGCGAGAAGCCGAAATTCAAGGGCGCAAAGGCGATGTCGTCAAAGACCGTCGGGCCGATCAACTGCTCATCGACGTTCTGCAGCACCGTGCCAATCTTTCCACGGATACGGTCGTAATGGCGGGCGGGATCTTCGCCAAAAACACGAACCTGGCCTTTCGTCGGTGTCAACAGGCCCAGCACGTGTTTCAGCAGCGTGCTCTTGCCCGAGCCGTTAGGGCCCAGGATGGCAACGCGTTGCCCGCGCCGTACCTGGAAGGCCACGCCGCACACATCGACCCGCACCCCGCCTGGATACGTGTGCTCCAGGCAGGAAACATCAATGATGAGCTCGGTGTTCATGGTGTGCATTCATCGTATAGATACGATACT
>JAMDDR010000370.1 GCA_023488685.1 Chloroflexota bacterium
GTCGACGACCTGTGCAATGCCAGGGGCGACTCCCACGCCATCATCGGCGGCCGGCGCTTCGGCAAGAGCAGCTTCCTGGAAGTGCTGTACGACGAACTGATCAAACGTCTGCAACAGGTCGAACCCGGCGACCTGCACGTGGTGCCGGTGAAGGTCGTGCTGCAGGAGAAGCCCAAACAGCCCGAGGACGTGCTCGGCCAGATGCTGCACGAATGTTGCGTCGCCGTGCGCGGCATCAAGAAGTACTCAACTCTGTTCAGGACCGGCCGGCTGTTGGAACTTGGCTTGCAGGCCTACGAAAGTAAAGTCCCCGTGCCCCAGCCGCTCGGCACATTGGAGGCAGAGATCGAGACGGCTGTCGACGCGGGCAGCGCTGAGATCGGCGAGGTGCGCATCGCCTTCCTGGTGGACAACATCGAAGAGGCCATGTATTTCGAATGGACCAGCGACCTATTCGGCCGGCTGCGCGCGCTGACGTACAGCAGCCACGTCAAGGACTTCGCACGCGTCGTCTTCGCCAGTTCCGGGCAATTCATGACTGACACTTCGCAGAAGGGATCGTGGCTCATCAACGTGCTCACACCCCACTACCTGCGCCCTTTCACAGAGGTGGACATGCGGCAACTGGCCGGCCGCTGTGAGGCGCTACCAGTCGAGGTGGTGGACGAGGTCATCCACCAGGCAGGCGGGCATCCATACATCGCACAGCACCTGCTGTATTACCTGTTCATCAAAGGCGCTGCCACCGCCACGATTGCCGACGTGCTTGACGAGGTCACCCGCTTCAAAAGCGACAGGCGACAGTACCTGGATCGTTGGTGGACATTCATCGGCGCCGACGGGCGCAGGGCATACTGCGCACTAGCCGCGGCAGGGGGTTGGATGAGCAATGCCGAAGTGATCCAGGTGATCGACGATCCCTACTTCGAGCCGGACAGCAGCCTGAACGCGCTGTGTTACCACGGCATCGCCGAGCGCGATGGCCTGAAGCCGCGCTATCGCATCAGCGGCCAGTTGTTCAAAGAGTGGGCAGTCAAACACCCCCCGGCAACCATGCCGGGCGCAGGCGCACCAGTACCCAGTGCACCCCAAGCCGGCGCAAATACCCAGCAGCAGGCGGGTGCGAATGCCATCCAGATCGGCGCAGTACACGGCGGCAGCGTGGTCATTTATCGTGAGGCGCGCACCATGCCCGAATTGCTGCAGGCGGACCCTGAACGTTCGCAACGCCTGAAGCCGGTAGTGGACATGCTGGCCAACAAATTCAGCCGCGAAGAGTTCTACGTGCTGTGTTTCAACATCGGCATCAATTACGAGAAGCTGCCGCCGGGTGGCCTGGAAGTTCAAGCGATCCAACTCGCGACCGCGCTCGACAACGCCAACCAACTCCAGGTGCTCATCGACGCCATTCGCGCCGAGCGCCCGAGCAGCTTGGTGGGGGTTAAGGCGTCTCAGACTCCCGGAGTCTCGGAGACTCCGGGAGTCTGAGACGCCCATCGATGGCGCGCTGGAACGCATCGGCCGCCAGGATCGCCCCCATGCTGTTGAGGTGCACGCCGTCGAGCGTCAGCCGGAATCCACGCGCCGCCGCCACACGGTCCACTGCCTCGGGCGAGCGCAGCTTCAGCGTGTCGATCACGCTCTGCAGCGGGTGCATGGGCCGGTAGCTGACGGGCGGATAACGGCGCAGCGCCGCTATATACTGGGCGTGCAGATCGAGAAAAGTCACCGTAGGATAACCAGCCGCCAGATCGCCAATGATGGCACCCAGATCGGCCAGGGCGGCGTTCGATGCACTTCCGGCGTCCTCCCCAATCAATGCGGGCGATACGGCGACCAACGTACCGGCAAAAGGCATCAGCAAGTCCAGCAACGCGCGATACTGGGCGCGGAATTCGTGCCGCACCAGCACGTCGTTCACGCCGACCCAGACGAACGACATGTCCACCGGCACCACCAACTGATGCCTGTAGATGCGCCGGTACAGCGACGCGATGGTGTCGTTGAAACGGCCATAGTTGATGAGTGTCTCGCCCGGCAGGCGCGCACGCAACAACTTGAAATAGGACACACCGGGGAAGCCGTCGGTCAGGCTGTCTCCGTAAAAGCAGATTTTCATGAGAATTCGATGACTGCCGGGTGAATATAATCCGAGTATCGTCCGGCGACAAGTGGTTGGCAATACCTTGCGAAGGTCTTGCCTGCAATTGACCCAAGGAGCACACCATGCCACAGAAAATGCTGTACTGGATCGGCCGCTACACGCTTGAACTCTTCACCCGCGTGTTGCTGGATATGAACGTGCTCTATCACGAGCAACTACCCGCCGGCCCCAAGATCATCGCGCCCAATCATCCCACCACAGTCGATCCATTCATCATCACGACGGTCCTCCCCGAGCAGGTCCACATCCTCGTCACCGAGTCCGCGTTCAAGGCGCCGCTGTTCGGCGATTACCTGCGCAAGTCCGGCCACGTGCCGGTGGTGGTGGGGCGCGGGAGCGAGGCGTTCGAAGCGGGCAAACGTCTGATCGAACAGGGGCACGTGGTCGCAATCTTCCCGGAGGGAGCGCTCAGCCCAGAGGGGCGCGTGGCACGCCCGCACACTGGCGTCACGCGGCTGGCGCTTGGCACCGGCGCGCCGGTCATCCCGGTGGGGATTGCGCTCGACCCCACGCGCATCCGCATGGTGGACACCGGCATCAAGACAGCCAATGGCAGCACGGAGATCGCCAGGGTATACGCCGGCGGCCCATACTACATCACGATGGGTGTGCCCATGCGCATCAGCGGCGATATCAACGAGCGCAAACTGGTCGCGTCGCAGACTCAGCGCATCATGCGCCACATCGTTCGCCTGAGCAAGATGAGCGAATACCGCATGCAGGGCGCCGAGTTGCCCAAAGAGGCGGTCGAGACCACCATCGCCGGGTGCATCCAGATTCCCTTCGAGATTCCATCATAAGGCGCCAGGCACACATGCGTGAGAGATGATGAGCGAACCCAAACGTATCGCCGGCCGTTTCGAAGTGCACGATCTCATCGGTAGGGGCGCGATGGGCGAGGTATATCGCGGGCGCGACTCCCAGACCGGATTGGCCGTC
>JAMDDR010000294.1 GCA_023488685.1 Chloroflexota bacterium
AGTGCATATAACGACATTGCGCATTCTCCTTGTCTCCCCCACAAGCGAGTGATAAACGCCGAAATTGACGGCAGAAATGGACCTTATTCTTATTTCTCTGGCTGTGACGAACCGTAGCGGAGAGAGATAGGTGAGGACACGTCAAAGTGTTTTACCCTGTGTTGCTGTGGGGCCGATTATACCTCTCTGCGTATATAGGCTTTCTGAAGAGTGTCTGATGATGAAACCGAATAGGTATTCTGTGAACGTGAGACCTGCGGATGTTTAGGAGACACCCAGGATTTGACCCGAAAAGCCATAGAGACGCTGGCGAGTGTTTGAGTAAGCGAGAGGAGATTTGCTGGATGGACAACAGCTTCTTCGGTTACAATTTCGGCGTGAACGCAAAGCATTTCAATACCCTCGAATTACCAAAGATATTAGAGCGCTTAACCAGCTACTGCAGTTTCCAGGTGAGTGCGGACTTGGCGCGCGCGCTGGAACCGTCCACAGACGTGGTCGAGGTGCGGCGATGCTTGGCAGAAACGACCCAGGCGCGTGCGGCGTTGGCTGCGAACGACAGCCTGACCATCGGCGGCGCGCGTGACGTGCGTGAAGTGGTGGCGCACGCCAGCCGCGGCGGGGTGTTGGAACCGCAGGAACTGCTGGATGTGCGTGACACCCTGATCAGCGGGCGTAACGTACAGCGCGCAATGTCGCGCCTGTCAGGGCTATATCCTGAACTCTCGGCCGTCACCAATATGATCGAGCCGTGTGCGGCGCTGGTCAACGAGATCACCCGCTGCATCGACGAAAAAGGAGAAGTGCGCGACACTGCATCGCCGGCATTGGGTGATATCCGGCGCAATGTGCGCGTGGTGCATGACCGCCTGATGCAGAAGCTGCAGCGCCTGGTTACCGACAGCGGAACGTCGAGTTATCTCCAGGAGGCTATCATCACGCAGCGCGGTGGCCGCTACGTCATCCCAGTGAAGTCGGACTTCAAGGGGCGCATCCCTGGGTTGATCCACGACCAGAGCGCCAGCGGGCTGACGCTGTTTATCGAGCCTTTGGCGACGCTGGAGTTGAACAATGAGTGGCGCGAACTGCAGTTGGCCGAGGAGCGAGAAGTCCGCAAGGTGCTTGCCAACCTCTCCGACTTGGTGAGTGCTGACAGCAGTTTCATCACTCGCACGGTAGTGGCATTGGCCCAGTTCGACCTGGCCCTTGCGAAAGCCAAATATGCAGATGCCACTCGTGCCTCGGCGCCGGCGATTGTCGATGCCAAGGGTGCTGTCGCTCAGCGCAGCATTCATCTTCAGCAGGCACGTCACCCGTTGCTGAACCCTCAGACAGTGGTGCCCATTGACGTCTTGCTCGACGCGAACACGCGCGTGCTGGTCATCACGGGGCCGAACACCGGCGGCAAAACGGTGGCGTTGAAGACGATTGGGTTGCTCGTCCTGATGAGCCAGTGCGGTCTGCACGTGCCGGCGGAATCGGCTACGCTGCCCGTGTTCGAGGATGTGCTGGCCGACATCGGCGACGAGCAGTCCATCGAGCAGAGCCTTTCGACCTTCAGCGCGCACATGACCAATCTGGTATCGTTCCTGGGCAACGTCAACGCGCGGTCGCTGGCCCTGCTCGACGAGTTGGGGGCGGGCACCGACCCTGCCGAAGGTGCAGCGCTGGCGCGCGCCATCCTGGAGTACCTGCTCAAGACCAATGCGTTTTGTATGATTGCCACGCATTACCCCGAACTGAAGGCATGGGCGTACATGACCGAGGGTGCGGCCAATGCCAGCGTGGCTTTCGATTATGAAACACTGCGCCCGCTGTATAAATTGACCATCGGTCTGCCAGGCCGCTCGAACGCCTTTGCAATCGCACAGCGCCTTGGCCTGTTGCACGAAATCCTGGCGCAGGCACAGGCGTATGTCGACAATGGTGACGCGCGTGCCGAGGACATGCTCGCCGAAATCGCCAAGATCCAACGCCAACTCGAATCGGCACGTGAGGCCGCCCACCGCGCCCAGCATGAGGCGGAACGTAATGCCGACCGCATGCGCGAACGGCTGAGCGCCATCGACGACGAGCGCAAACAAATGCTGGCCGAGGCGCGTGAGGACGCGTTGCGCGAGGTCGAGGCACTGCGCGCCGAGGTAAGACGGCTGCGTGCCCGCATCGTGTCGGCGGGCGGGTCGTTGGAAGAGGTGAAGTCGATCGAGAAAGACGTGGACACGTTGCAGGCCGCGCCGCCGTTACCGGCGCAGACGGACGTGGACAAGCGGCTCGCGCCGTTGATTGGCAGGCGTCCCATCCAGGTGAACGACCTGGTGCGTGTAAAGACGCTCGGCACGGACGGGATTGTCAGCGCCATTGCCGGCGACGAGGCCGACGTACAGGTTGGCCGTATGCGCACGCGCGTGCGGCTGAGTGACCTGGAACGCTCACACCGTGCCCGCGCCAGTGCCGAAGAGGTGGCACAAGCGGAAGCGGAGCGCTATCCAAACGTAGATAGACCCGTCTCTCCGGGGATGGAACTGGATCTGCGTGGCCTGACGGGCGAGGAGGGTGTGGCGCGCCTGGAGGATTACCTCGACCGGGCTGCACGGGCTGCGCTGCCGTTCGTGCGCATCATCCATGGCAAAGGCACCGGCGCGCTGCGCCGCGCGATTCGCAATGCCATCAAAACGAATCCCCTGGTAAAGTCGTTTGAAACCGGCCAGGAAGGCGAAGGCGGCGATGGTGTGACGGTTATAAAGTTGAACGTTTCATGAGTTATCTCGTATCCGTCGGCACGGCGTTGCCGCAGTTCAAGGTATCGCAACGCGAGGTGGCTGAGTTCGCGCGGCAGCACTTCGGCGGCCGGCTGGCTCATCATGGCCAACTCATGAACGTGTTTGCCAACGCGCAAATCGAGTGGCGCTACTTCGTGGCGCCACTCGCATGGTTTTCGGAGTCGCACCACGGTCTGAAGGAGCGCAATGACCTGCACCTTGCCGGCGCTCATGACATGATCTGCGCTGCTGCCTGCCAGGCTCTCGAACGTGCCGGCTTGACGCCGCAGGATGTGGATGATGTAGTGATGGTTTGCACCACCGGCCTGGCGACGCCCAGTCTCGACGCGCTCCTGATCGAGGCGTTGGGGATGGGGCGCCATACGAAACGCTCGCCGGTGTGGGGGTTGGGTTGTGCCGGTGGCGTCGCCGGTCTGTCGCGCGCGGCGGAGTTTACACTGGCGTACCCCGATAAAGTCGCTCTGCTCGTGGCTGTCGAAACATGCAGCATCACCTTTCAATTCGGCGACTTTTCCAAGAAAAACTTCGTCGCCACCTCGCTGTTCGCGGACGGCGCCGCGGCGGCGGTGGTGGTGGGCGAGGGGCGCATGGCTCGCGAGCGCAACCGCATGATCCCGGCGCGCGCTGCATCCGGCGCAGGCGCTCTCTCGTCCAATGAGGTGTTGAAGTTCACCGGCTCGTACTCCACCTTGTTTCCTCACTCACGCCACGTGATGGGTTGGGACGTCGTCGATACCGGCCTGTCGGTGATCTTCGCCCCAGAAATCCCGGCGCGCATCGCGCGCGATATGCGGCCCGAAATCGACGGCCTGCTGGCGGAGCATGGCCTGACGGTGGCGGATGTCGATCATTTTGCATTGCACCCCGGCGGTACGCGTGTGCTGGATGCGTATGTGGATGGCATCGGGCTGCGTCACGACGACCTGCGCTACTCGCGCGAGGTATTGCGCGACTACGGCAACATGAGCTCGCCTACCGTCCTTTTCGTGCTTGACCGTCTGTTGGCCGCCCCCGAACACCGCGTGAAATCCGGCGACTATGTGATAATAGGTGCCTTGGGTCCAGGGTTCAGTTCGGAATTAGCCCTTTTCGAAGGTTGCGCTTTGTAAGGGTGACCTTCTCTAAGGGGCTGGGTGCCTGGGTGCGCAGGAGTTCCACCGATACCGGTCTGGATAATTCGTGCCGGCGGCCATAGACGGCGCCATGGCACAACCCACGGGTCTTATTGACAGCCATGAATAGAGAACGCGCGGTGCGCATCTTGTTGATTCTTGGGCTTGTTGCTCTCCTGATCGTCATCGTCGAACGATTGTGGGCGTTTGGTCAAACGCTGCAGGGCGTGGTCTCCACCCTGGCTGGGGCATGGTTCCTTGCCTTTGCGGCGCGCCCTTTTATCGACATGCTGCACCGCAGCATCGTGCCGCCCCTGATCGTGCGCACGGTGAAGGCGCGTTATGGCGCGATGTGGGCGCAGCGGATCAGTGGCTGGCACCTGCCCTTTGGCCTGGCGGTCGGGGTCGTGTACGTCGCCATGGTGGTGATCGTCGTCGGGGTTGCGACGATCAGTGTCGCCGCCATCATCCCGCAGGCCACCGACCTCATCAACCGCCTGCCCGAAATTTCGGCCCGCATCCCGAGTCTGTTTATCGACGCCTGGGCGGACATTGCGGAGCGGTTTGGCTTTGACCCCAACGCGATCACCTCGTTTGTGAGCGGGCAGGACATATCGACACAGGTCGCGCAGCTTGCAGGTTCGGCGGCGCAACAAGCGCTCGCGATCGTCACGGGCACGGCGACGTTGATCGGCCAGTTCTTCCTGATGTTGATTCTGAGCCTGTACATCGTGACCGAGGGCACGCTGATTCAGCGCCAACTCTTCGCCGTTCTGCCCACATCGGCGCACGAATTTGCGCGGGCGTTTATAGACGCGGTGGGTCGTGCCTTCGATGGTTACCTGCGCGGGTATATCGTCTCGGCCTTTGTGCGTGCCCTGGTCACTTTCGCCCTGTTCAGCCTGTTCCAGGTGAATTTCGGCATCGTGCTGGCGCTCGTATACGCAGTACTTTCGCTGATCCCGCTCATCGGCTCGCCCGTCGCCATCCTGATCGCCGCCATCGTCACCCTGGTCGTGCGCCCCGATGCTGTGCTGCCGGTGACCATCTCCCTGTTCGTGTTTGACCAGGTCGTGGCCTACGTCATCACGCCGCGCATCATGAGCAATACGGTAGGCGTTCCAGGGCTTGTTGGGTTGTTGTCGATTACGATTGGTCTGCAATTGTTCGGCTTTTGGGGGCTGATCTTCAGCGTGCCGGCCATGGGTGCGGTTTACATCCTGCTGTTCGAATACTACCTGCCACGCCGGCGCAAAGCGGAAGGATTGCCGGAGATCGATCCCGAGTTGTACTTCATGATGCGACCGCGCCGTCCGGATGTGCCGGCGGCCAACCGACCAGCCACGCCGGAGGCTGAGACGCCTTCTCGTTCCGGCTCTGCCACGGGTACGAACCCCAACCCCTCATTGCACCAGAAGTAGCCCCGTGATGGATTGACGGGTATTCACGCGGTTGAGGTGCACGCTCAGGTTGTGGATATCTGTGACGTGTGACAGCCGGCGATGGGTTACACAATGCGCAGCCCATCGCCGGCTGTCAGATCTGGTTTTCGTCAAAAATCACATAATCCGGAATGTCCTCAACCAGAGTGCCGTTGCATTACCGCACCTACCTTGGTGTTGGTCAGCGTCCACATCACCTGATGGCCTGTGGACCCTTTCACCATCAGTTCTAGATTTGTGTCACTCTTTGGCACGGTGAAGACGATGACTCCCTTGCTCTCGGCACCTGGCTTCAACTCCTGTTCCTTCAACTCGTCTTTGAGCGACTTCAGCGACACTGGCGTGTAGTTCGTGATGCTCTTCGTGCTGGTGAGTATAAAGGTGGCGGGGTCAAACTTCAGAGTTTCTTTCTGGCTCGTATTTCCGACGGTGACGGTGATGAGGACGAATTGGTGATCCGCCTGTGCCTTGTCCGTACCGATCTGGTCGACGCGTTCAGCCGTAGTGGGTAGGTACATCAGATTGTCCAGCGTGATGCTGATGCCCAGCGTGGCAGGGGTTTGCCCCGTTGCAGGCGTGTTTGCAGGAGCCATTGTAGGTGTTGGTGCTTTCGTCGGCGCTGTTGTTGGTGTCGGGGGATTTGTTGGCGCCGTTGTGGGTGTTGGTTTTGCTGGTGCTACTGTTATCGCTGGCGGTTTGGTTGGCGCTGTTGTGGGAGCTTTAGTTGGCACGGTCAACTGGGTGGTGGGTGTGACTGCTTTCGCGCCGCCACAGGCCGCCGCCAGCAGGCCGGTGACTATCGATGCAACAACCATCTGACGTAGCGCGTGGGAAGATCTTGTGTTCATGTCTCGCATCTCCTTTCGATCACTCCTTATTTGTGACGACCGGTCGTCGCAGCAGGATTGTAGGAAGGGAAATCCGAGTGTTGGTAAAGTCTGGCTTTAGCTTAGCTTAAGTCAATGTTAAGCGGCACCTGATGGGTCGATAGCCAACGAGAAGTGGAAATCGACGCCGCCCTCAGGTGGGATGCTCACGGCGATCACGCCGCCGTGAGCCTTCACGATCTCCCTGACGATGCTCAAGCCCAGCCCCATATTCACGCTGGCGCCTTCTCGCGCGCCCATGCGGGAACGATTACCGCGATAGTAACGTTCGAAGACGTGCGGCAGTGATTCGGGCAGGATGCTTGGCCCATTGTCGATGACGTGTATCCAGACACACGATCGCTCCGAGCTCATCTCGGCCGTGATGCGTATCTCGCCGCCAGGAGGTGTGTATGTCATCGCGTTGTCGAGCAGATTAAAGAGGGTTTCCAACACTCGATCTGGGTCCGCTCTGACGAGCGGCAATGAGGTCGGGACAGAGGTGCTCAATCGTATCTGGCGTGATTGTGCCTGAGCATCGAAGCTCTGCACCGCCTGCGCCAGGAGCTCGGGCAACGCGATTGCACCCAGACGCAACACCAGGCCACCGCCTTCATATGCCGCCAGGCGCAACAGGTCGTCGGTGAGCCGGGTGAGATAGCGCACCTGGATCATCATGCCGTGCAGCAAGCGGTCTCGCGGCTCTTGCTGGTTGGCCGCGCCGGCACATAACGCCTCAATCGCGGCACGCAGAGATCCCAAAGGAGTCCGGACGTCATGGGTGATATTAGCGAATGTGGTGCGTTCATCCTGCCTCGTCTTCTGCAGCGCCTCGGCCATCTGGTTGAAGCTATGAGCTAGGTCAGCCAGTTCGACTGGGCTGTCGACTGTTACGCGACGGCCGAAGTTGCCGTTCGCAATGTCAGCAGTGGCAACACCTAGCCACAACAGAGGGGCAGTGATACTGCGGGCCAGCCACATGCTCATGAGCACGGCGAACAGGACAACTAGGAAGCCAGCGGCAATGATGAGCATGCGCAACTGGTTCTCGGCTGTTTGAATATCGTCCAGTTCATAGGATAACTGAACCGCGCCGACGACCTTGCCATTGTCGACGATGGGCTGTGCCACATATGCAATAGGGGCGCCGGCGGTCTGGCTCAGTTCGATCCCATGCATCGATAGGCCCGAAAACGCAGCCCGCAAGCCCGGCTCTTCCAGCGGACGTCCGATGATGCTGTTGAAACTGGCATCCGACCCAGCCACCAAATGACCGTTGATATCAAACAACAATACGCGCGGTTCGGATTGGGGGGCGAATAGGGACTGGCGCAGCATGGGCGCCATCTGAACCGTACCTCCCTGCTCGACGGCCTTGACTGCGGACTCAGCGATCAGGCTGGCTTCCATAGCCATGTCTGCCTGTAGGCGTGACAGGTAAGTGTGATCCAGCGCCTGGAGTAACACGGCGCCAATCACCGCGAACGGCACGACAAATAGGAGCGTATAGGTGATGATGAGCCGTGCACGGATGGAGTGCGGGCGCAGCGATATCGTAGGCCAGTTACTCATGACTGAACTTGTAACCCACACCTCGCACGGTCTGGATGAAACGCGGATGGGCCGGATCAGACTCGATCTGCTCGCGCAACCAGCGGATGTGGACATCCAGCACGCGCGTGTCGCCGAAGTAGTCCTTTCCCCAAATGGTGTCGATGATGGTCTGCCGATCCACTACTTCGTTGGCGTGGCTGATGAGCAGGGCGAGCAGATCGAACTCCTTCAGTGGCAGATCGACTTTACGATTGCCCACATATACTTCGTGCTGCGCCACATCGACCACCAAATCGCCCGCCAGGTACCGGCTGGATGTCTGCTTTGATTCACCCCGTGAACGGCGCAGCACTGCGCCCACCCTGGCGATCAGTTCGGCCATGCTAAATGGCTTGGTGATGTAGTCGTCGGCACCACGCTCAAAACCCAGGATGACATCCATCTCACGGTCGTGTGCGGTCAGGAAGATGACTGGGAGTGGCTGGTTCATGCGCAGCATCTGGCATAGGCGCAGCCCATCACCGTCAGGCAGGCTGATATCCAGAATGGCAAGATCAGGTGGGTGCTTTTGGACTGCGACCAACGCTTCGGCCATACTTGCTGCGGTGCATACCTCGTAATTGGATTGTTCCAGGCTGAAGCGTACCGAATCTAATAACAGCGTGTCATCGTCCACTAAGAGGATGCTGTCGTCCATACGATGAGTATAATACCCGCCCCTTGGCAGGGCGCAATATGCGCCAGATATAACGTTTGTAAGGATAAAATAGACGCTTGATGAGTAGGCTGTTAAGGTCGTTAGAAGAGGTACACGCATGAATCTATTCGGGCGAAGGGAACAAGAGCAGGAAATCAAAAAGATGGGGCGACTGCCGCCTGGCCAGGCGCTGACAAACAAATTTCCCGTTTTGCACTATGGGTCAGTGCCCAACTACGATCTGACCAGGTGGGACTTCCAGATCTTTGGCGAAGTTGAGGAGCCCAGGCGCTTCAGTTGGGAGGAGTTCAACAAGCTGCCCATGCGCAAGGTAAAGATGGATATCCATTGCGTCACGCGCTGGAGCAAGTTTGATACGGAATGGGAAGGTGTGTGGCTCCCCGATCTGATCGAGCAGGGCATCGTCAAGCTCAAACCCGGCGCCGAGTATGTGATCGAACACTGCGAACATGGCTTCACCACCAATCTCAATATCGAGCACTTTAAGAAGCCGACCACGCTACTGGCCGTGAAGTACAACAGCCAGCCCCTGGAGGCGGATCACGGTTTTCCGCTGCGTGTCGTCGTGGGCGCCCTGCCGGAGCACGCCCAGGATCCCGATACGCGCTATTTTTGGAAGGGCGGTAAGTGGCTGCGCGCCCTGGAGTTCAGCCGCGTCGACAAGCCGGGTTTCTGGGAGCAGGCCGGTTATCACAACATCGCGCGCGTATGGCCGGAGGAACGGTTTGAGGGACAGTGGTAGCAATGGGTGGTGACCATGAGCGGTTGTAGGGGACTTATCAAGCTGATATCAAGGCCAGATTGTGAGCAACCAACTGTGTCACGCCTGCTATAATTTTATGTGTGAAACCCATTCGCCTCTCTGCGCACGCAACCGGGTACATCGCAAAGCGCGGTTTCACCGTGGCCGAAGTCCAGGACGCCATACGCACCGGCGCATGGCAGCCTGCCGCACAGGGTCGCCAGGAATGCAGCAAGGATTTTGACTACAATGCGCAGTGGAATGGCAAGATCTACGCGAAGAAGCGCGTTCGGCCTGTCTTTGTTGACGAACCCGAAGAAATCGTGGTGGTGACGGTCTATACGTATTTCTTCTGAGAGTGTTGAGAGTGTGACGAGATGAAAATAACCTATGATTCCGAAGTGGACGCCCTGAGCATCGTGTTTATCGATACCACCGTGACGACTAAGCAGGTCGCCGAAGGGGTCGCCATTGATTACGCGGAAGATGGGCGTGTGGCTGGGATTGAAATTCTCGATGCGCTGCGCCACTTCGGTAGCGCCGATGTGCTGCGCCGAATCGAGATTGAGAATATGCTGCCTGCGCCTGCCACGCTGCCCGCGTGAACGTGTGCGCGCTGTCCTCGAATCGTCCGGCATCATCCACCCCCTTTGCCCTGGGCGTCATGGGCCTGAGCGAAGGGAGTTTGACCGTCGAGGGGTAGGGAAGCGGCGAAAACGATTAGCCGATTGGGGCTATTGCTTTGAGGGACAATGGTAACAGCGTAGACCTCACAGGTCTCCAAGACCTATGAGGTCTTTTTACTTGTGGGTTGCTTGACGCCAGTTATCACGTTTACAGGCAATTGTCCCAGTTGTGCAGGCCCGCAGGCGGTATCATAAGGAGAGATAGAGGGTAACTGTATGGAAGTTGAACTGACCAGGCGCGAACAACTGATTGAGCGGATCCTACGCATGCCGGCTGACCAGGTAACGGCTGTTGAAGCATTCTTTGAGCAGCTAGAAGACGCCGAAGACTTGGCTATCATCGAGGCACGCAAGAATGAGCCAACAATATCCATCGATGATTACATCCGTGAAAGTGGCCTGGACCGTGAGGAGATCGAGAGAATTGCACGTGCTGAAGGCTGGATGAAGTGAATTACCGTGTCATCATTACCTCATCAGCCCGTCGCGAGGTGTATCACTAAACCCTTCCCCTGTGTTTTACACTCGTATGCACCGCCTATTGAGCATTGGCTTGATCACACTGGGGGGCATGACGGCTTGCTCGTTGGGGTCTGATCTGACCTACGATAACCAGCCCAGCACTGTCGTCCTATATGCCGATGTTGATCCTCGGGCGGGTGGGCTACTTGGACAAGAAACCCGATACTCGTCTCGACACATTGCATATCCGTACGATGGAATGTGGTACGCCCACGCCGATAGCTGGCGCGCAGACCTGACAGAGGCGAACTTCGTTCGTTCCGTTCAGGCTTCATTGACTAAGCCGTGGTCCTGATCTACTTGCGGGCTAAGCAGGCGAGGAGTACAACATGGGCTAAAAGGGATTTCTTGTTTCCCTCTGCGAGTCTGCACCGATTCAAAGAATCTGGCAGAACTTGTGCTCGCTATCAGTTTACATGGGGGTCACACCGTGGTATCTCAGACGCTGCGTCACGTTGCATGTTGCATATTGATTCTTCTCTGTATAGCTGCAGCCGCGTTGATGATTTCGCAACCCGTCCACGCTGCGATGGTACCCGTTACCAACACGCTCGATTCCGGCCCCGGTTCGCTGCGCCAGCTTGTGCTCGACGCCGCACCCGGTGACACCATCGTATTCGACTCGGCGGTGTTCAGTGTACCGCTCACGATTACCCTCACGAGCGGGCAGATCGAGATTCTAAAGTCGCTCACCATCGATGGCTCGCTCGGTGGGGTGGTCACGCCCACGATCAGTGGAACCGGCATTTCGCGCACGATCCTGGTGAGTAGTGGGGTAAGTGTGTCGTTGAGCCAATTGTTCATCCACGACGGCGGCTGCTTCTGCTATTTCCTTGACGGGGGCGGGGGAATCCTGAATTACGGTACGCTCACCGTAGCTGGCAGCAGGTTGAATAGTGGCCACGCTTACGTCGGAGGTGCCATTGCCAATTACGGTGTGATGAGCATCACCGGTACCCTGCTCGACGGCAACGGAGCGCAGTATCAAGGGTCGGCCGTCTACAACGAGGGCACGCTCTACATAGTTGGGAGTTCGCTCACGAACAACGGTGGGAAGGAGGGGCATGCGAGCATCCACAACACGGGCCAGCTCACCGTCGTCAATAGCACATTTGCCGGCAATCGAGCGATTGATCCGGGTTTTGCTGGCGCAGGTGGCGCAATTATTAACCAGGGGACACTCGCCGTCAGCGGGAGCCTGTTTTCGCAGAACTGGTCCGGCGTGGGTGGCGCGATCTATAACGAGGGCTCACTCCGCGTCTCGAGTAGCCTGTTCATCGGCAACATCGCCAGCGCGAAGATAGGCCGGGGGAGTGGCATCGCAAACCGCGGAACGCTTGAGGTGGAGGATAGCGCGTTCGCAAGTAACGTGGTCAACGGGGAGTACGGACCTTCGGAAGGAGGCGGGATCTACAACACGGGGGCGCTGACTGTTCTGAACAGCACATTCTACAGCAACAGTGTTCACAACATTCTGTCCGCGCAGCCTTGGAACGTGGCTTGGGGTGGCGGCATCGCCAACCATGGCATAATGACTGTGACGAATAGCACGCTCTACGGCAACCAGGCCGCCGATAGCGGGGACGGGATCTACAACGGGGGCACAGCCACCCTCTACAACACCATCGTGGCCGACAATTGTGCGGGTGGGGTGACAGACGGCGGGCACAACCTGGAAGATGCAAACACCTGCGGCTTCGTTCGCACGCAATCGCTGACCAACACCAACCCGCTGCTGGGACCATTGGGCGATTACGGTGGTGCCGTCCCGACTACGCCGTTGCTGCCGGGTAGCCCAGCTATCAATGCCGGTGATGATGTCGCCTGCCCAACCACCGACGCACGCGGCGTCGTGCGCCCATTCGGTCCCCACTGCGATATCGGCGCGTTCGAGGCAGATTACGCTGTCAGGCGGTTGTTCCTGCCCCGCACCCGGCGCTCAGGGTTAGCCGTGTTGAGTGATTGAGCCACTGCTGAGTCCGCATCCTCCAGGGCTCTTAGAGCGCAACAGTGCGACACTCATGTGCCGAGGTGACGATGGCCTCGGCAACGCGAATATCCCCGATGGTCTGCCCCGGTGTGTTGCGGCATTCCGCCTGGCCATCCAGTGCGGCGATAAAGGCCCTGGCCTGAGCGTCGAAGGCATTGGCCTGACCGGCGAAGTCGATGCGTTCCGGTTGCTCGCCCTGGTAGACGGTCAGCGTGCCGGCGCCGGCTTCATCCGGCATCACATCCAATGCGCCGCGGGTGCCGATGAACGTGACCGACCACGCCGGCAGCCCGCGAGGCGCGACGAAACCGGCCGTCATGCTGCACAGCACATCCTGGTCGAAGCGCAGGTTGGCCACGACGTTTTCCTCGTTCACCAGTTCGGGTGCGGTGTGATGCACCTTGTTGGCGAAGGCCGTCACGTAACGTGGGTCGCCCACCAACCAGCGAATGGGGTTGATGAAACAGTACGTCATGTGCGTGATCGGCATGCCGCCGCTGGCGTGCTGATGGTAATACCAGGTGCGCGGGTCGCCTGCCCACAGCGCGATGCTGCGGATCGAGACGAGGCGCCCCAGGTCGCCGCCGGCGAGCATCTGCCGCGCCGTCTCCCAAATGGGACTGTAGCGCGCCTCGTAGCCTGCTTCGACGACGAGATGGTGTTCTTGCGCGCGCCGTTCAATCAGCCCGGCCACTTCCGCGCTGGTGGCCAGTGATCCACCGATCAGGACGTGGCAGTGCTGGTCAATCGCCCATAGTACGATCTGATCCTGTGTTTCGTGTGGCACTTCGACCAGGATGGCATCGGGCCGCGTATCCGCCAGCCTGTGGACGTCGTCGAAGCACTGCTCACAACCCAGTTCAGCGCCGAAACGCTGCGCGGATGAGAGGTGACGTGCCGCGATGCCGCAGATCTGAACGTGCCCGGTTGAGAGCAATGCGCGCGCACGTACGCGCGCCATGGCCCCTGCTCCAGCGATGGCAATGCGTTTCATGATGTTCCTTTGGGCTGGTTAATTTGAAGCCAGAAACGTTCAAAGCTAGAAACCCGATTTCGGCGCTGGGTACAGCGCTTAGCGCAGTACGCTGCGTCGAAATCGGGTTTCTGGGTGTTCCTTAGGAGAGGACTTCTTCTGTCAGCGAGTCAGGCGTCCACACTTCCCACACGCGCCCGACCAGGTTGGAGCCGGGGCTGAGCGCAGGTTGGTTGGGCTGCCAGCCGGCGGGCGTCACTTCGCCGGTGTTGCGCACGTGCTGGAAGGCGCGGAGTTCGCGCAGCATCTCGTGCACATTGCGGCCGACCGTGTGCGACAGCGCTTCCATGGCCTGGACCACGCCGTCGGGGTCGATCACGAAGTCGCCGCGCACGTTCATGCCGGTATCCTCGTCGTACACGTTGTATGCTGTGCCGATCTGCCCGCGCGGATCAGATAGCATGGGGAAGGGTACGCCGCCGGGCAACATCTTTGACAGCTCTTCCTCCTGCCACATCTTGTGGGTGAAACGGCTGTCGGTGCTGATCGCCAGCACTTCCACGTCCAACGCCTTGAAATCGGGATACTTGCTGGCAATGGCCGCCAATTCGGTCGGGCAGACAAAGGTGAAGTCCGCCGGATAGAAGCAAACGAAGACCCAGCGCCCTTTGTAGTCGGACAGCTTGATGGTCTTGAAGTCACCGCTTACATAGGCTGTAGCCTCAAAATCAGGCGCTGGCCTGCCGATTCGGCACGTCATCTTGGATTCCTCCATGCACATTTGGATGCATTTCGCTACCGCGCTTTTGCTATCGCGCATTCGCTACTGCGCATTCTCATCACACTCCAGCCGGTGGAAGCTGGATGCCCCCACCGGCTACGAAGCCCCATTATAGGCTAAAGATCGCGCGTTTTGAACAGGCGTAAGGCCACGAGTAGCGCAATGACAACGTAAGCGACTGCCCAGACCACCATGCCGGTGCTGGGCACCGATGCGACCATGAATGGTGTTATGGCAATATCACGGATGAGCGGAGGTTGCATATGGTAGGCGGCCAGTTGCCACAGGGATTCGGTCGGCACGATCAGGCTGGCGATGACGCCGACGTTTTGCGCCGTCGCGTTGCCGAACAGGGTGCCGATCTGCTCCATCCACCCGCCGATGAACGCGAGGCCATACATTCCCAATACCGTCACGCCGTTGGCGAGCGTATTCAGCCGTGTGCCACCCAGGATGGAGAGTGTCATGAGCAGCGTGGCTTCGAGCAGGATGAGACCGAGCCCAATGCCGGCGTTCGGCATCGTGTAGCCGGCGATGATGCGCACGATCAGGAGCACGCCACCTGCCATCAGGGTGAGATACATAACCAGGATCAGCCAGAACCCCACCCATTTGCCCAGGACGATTTCCTCGCGGCGCAGCGGCTTGGTTGCGAGCGTTTGGATGGCACCCGAGTGGATGTCACCGGACAGCGTATCCACCGGCATGAGCACGGCAGTCATCACCATGAGGAAGTTCACGGCATATAGGCCGGCCATGACGACGAAACTAAGGCCGGTATTCTGTTGTATGCGCGGCAGGAGCTTGCTATAGGCGGCCACGTCGATGTAGATGAGGTAAAAGCCGATGGCAAATACCACCAGGAAAGCCAGGCCCAGAATGAGCGCCGCCAGCATGACCTTGCGTCCCCTGGCTTCGTGCAACGTCAAGTGAGCGATGGTGACAATACCGTTCATCCAGGCCTCTCATCTTCGCCCATCACTTCGAGGAACAAAGCTTCGAGTGACTTGCGGTCGGTGCCGAGATGATAGATCTCGACCCCCTGGCCGACCAGCCAGCGCGCCATTTCGGGCAGGCGCGCCTCGCTGTTGACTTGCATGTGCACGCGGCTGGTGTGCGGGCTGCTTTGGGGGCGAACGTTATACCCAAACTGTTCCAGACCGTGCAGCACCTCGGGTGGTACCGGGCCGAGTTTCAATTCGACGTCGATTTCATTGCCCTGTTCCGCCAGCGCCACTTCACGCACCACCGATCCGCGCTTCACGAAAGCGACACGATCACAGGTGACCTCGACCTCGCTGAGCAGGTGCGAGTTCAAAAACACAGCCGTGCCCTGCTCGCGTAGCCGCACGATGAGATCCCGCACCAGCAGGCGACCGAGCGGGTCAAGCCCGGAGGTGGGCTCGTCGAGGAACACCAGTTCGGGCGAATTCAGTAAAGCCTGTGCCAGACCGACGCGTTGTAACATGCCTTTGCTGTACTCGCGCAGTTTGCGCTCGCCCGCGTCGAGCAGGTCGACCTGCTCGAGCAACTCTTCGATACGGTATGTCAAAGGCTCGGAAGGGATCCCGTACAGCCGGCCGTGGAAGCGCAGGAACTCGCGCCCGGTCAGCCAATCCTGGAAGCGAAAATCTTCGGGCAGGAAGCCCATTTTGGCGCGCGCTGGCACGCTGCCGAGAGGTGCGCCCAAGACGCGCGCCTCGCCAGCCGTCGGCGTGACCAGGCTGAGCAGCATTTTCATGGATGTCGTCTTGCCCGCGCCATTCGGGCCCAGAAAGCCGAAAACCTCACCCTGGCAAATGGTCAGGGTGAGGTCTGCGACGGCGACTTTTGCGTGGGCCGTGCCCGCGTTGAATTCCTTGCGCAGGCCGTGTGTTTCAATAGCGTTTTGGGACATGGTGAATG
>JAMDDR010000490.1 GCA_023488685.1 Chloroflexota bacterium
ACTCCTTCTCTTAATATTCCAAATTCGTTGCTTGTATACCCTTTATACATATTGTCATTCTGGGGAAAATGGTGTAAATTTAGTAACAGTTGGAGGCAAGTGTGTCATGAGCCAACGTAGTTCCATAGATGTCATCCAACAAATGGCACCCTTGTTGGATAGCCTAGGTCGTTTGATCGTGCAAGGTCGCAATCCGGGTGACACTACCTTGAAGACCTTGTTGTACGCGCTGAACCTGGAGTCAGACCCACTGGCGCAGGAGGAGGGCAAGCGCTGGCTGGCGTTGTTGAAAATGCTGTATCAGCAGCCGGCGCCACAGTTGCGGCGCGCGACAGCCGAAGCCCTCATGCGCAGTGCCGTGCCCAAAGACGTGGTGGACCGCGTGGTCACGACCGTGGCCGGGATACAGGCGCCACCACCACCACCAGCCGCAGAAGTGATCGAGCCGGCGGCGCCCCCAGTGGTCGAAGTTGTGCCCAGGGATGAAATCAAGATCACCCTGGCACCCGAGGTCACGCTCGTCCTGGTGCGCGTGCCGGCGGGTGCGCTCATGATGGGCTGCACCGGCGCTGACCCGCTGGCCGACCCACAAGAGAAGCCCGCGCGGCGCATCCACCTGGACGAATACTTCATCGGCAAATATCCTATTACGGTGCAACAGTTCCAGGCTTTTGTGGAGCTGAGCGGTTACACCCGGCCGGTGCGCACCATCCGCCCCATCAAACCGGATCACCCGATGGTCATCGAGCGTTACGAGGATGCGCTGGTGTTCTGCCGCTGGGCCAGCAGGATGTCGCGCCGTATCATCCGTCTGCCGACCGAGGCGGAATGGGAGAAGGCGGCACGCGGGACGGACGAGCGGATGTGGCCCTGGGGGAACGAACCGCCCACGCTGGAGCGCTGCAATTTCGGCCACAAGTTGTTGGGGGATGCCATCACCACCACGCCGGTGGGGCGATATAGCCCGCAGGGGGATAGCCCTTATGGCTGCGTGGACATGGCCGGCAACGTGATGGAATGGACCAGCTCACTATGCACACACTATCCGTACCATGCCGACGATGGGCGTGAAAACCCCAAGGCCGTTGGCCGGCGCGTGCTGCGTGGCGGGTCCTACATCAGCGATATCAAGCAATTGCGCTGCACCAATCGGGATGTCTACTACAAGAACCTGTCCATCAAGGGGTTCCGCATCTGCTGCTCGGGCATGCGGTCGCAGAAGTAAGGGTAAGTAAGGTGAGGCAACAAGAGGGGAGCCATGCATTCCACGTTTTCCAAATACGATCTGCAAACGCTGGCGCCGCTCCTCGGCAGTGTCGCGCGCGTGATTGCGGGTGGCTCCCGATTGGCCGAGGCAGAGCTGAACGTGCTCTTCCTGGCAGCGGGGATTGACACAGATCCAGAGGTGGTGGGCGAAGTGCGGCGCTGGCGCGAGATGCTGCTTGCGCTCACGCTGGACCCCTCGCCCGAACGGCGCTATGCGACGGCGGAAGGGTTGAAGATCCGCGGCCAGCCTGAGGAGGCTGCCGAGGCAGCCGTGGCGATGGTCGCCGATGCCGCCCTGGCGCGTGCCCGGCGGCCACGCGCGATGCCGCTGGTGGAGCAGAGCAGTGTTCGTGCCGAAGCAGTGGCTGCGGACGGCAACGGACGAGCGCTCGCCGTCCGGCAACCCCTCTCGTCCAGCCCGGCGCAACTCGATTTTGGCGCATTGCGATTGGGCGAGGGTGCGTCGGCTGAATTGCGCGTGCGCGGTGGCCCCGGCTGGGTGGTGGTCGATCACCCGGATGTGCGTGCCAACCCGCCGCTGTTCGCGGGTGGCACGTGCATCATCCGGGTGGATCTGTCTCCGCCGCCGGACGATGTCTCTTCGTCCGGACTGGTCGACCTGGTGAAGAAGATGCTGCATCCACCCGAACTGATCACCTCGCTGAAACTGGTGACGGATACCGAGATGCTGGATGTGCCCATCCGGGCGATGTGGCTGGTGCATCAGACCGCCGGTTGGGACGTGTTGTGGCGACCGCTGGCCTTCAGCCTGTTTGTCAGCGTGTTGATTGGCGCGGTCATCCGGATCGGCTATTCGGCGTTGCTGCTGCTGCTATCGCGGGCCATGGCCATGGACATGGCGTCCACACTGTTGTTCGTGCTGCTGGTGGTTCCGGCGCTGCTCGGCATTCTTGTGGTCAACATCGTGCGCATCTTCAAGATCGCCTCCAGCCGCACGGTTTGCGTGCTGAGCGCGTTCGTCAGCACCCTTGGCTTTGTCGCCGGCCATCTCGGCGTCGATCAGTTGCTGGTGTGGTTGTCCAGATTGGGATGAATGCCTTACGATCACGACACCGGCCAGGATTATCAGACTGCCGGCGAGTTGGATCCCGTTCAGGCGTTCGCCGAACAGGAGATAGGCGCTCACGGCGGTGAAAGCCGGTTCCAGGGTGACGATCAGGTTGGCGACGCTGGAGGGCAGGTAGCCCAGGCTGACGTTATACAGCCCGAAGCCCAGTACGGTGGGGCCGGCCGCCAGCAGGAACAGGACGCCCCAACCCGCCAGGGCATCCCCCAACCAGAAGAAATCCGCCGGGCTTGTTGCCGAGCCAGGCACCGGCCCGCCCGGCAGTAGATTGAAGAGCAGCAGGAACATGGCAGCAAAGCCGAACGTGTAGAGCAGGGTCGTCCAGGGGTTCAGTCCGCGCTGCGCCGCCGAGCGGCCCATCAGGCTGTAGATGGCGTAGAGCAGGCCGGAGAGGATCCCCGTCACGATGCCGGCCAGGTTGGCCTGCCACGCCGCCGCGTCCAATGCGCCCGAGACCAGGACGCAGCCGCCCAGGCTGAGCACGATCGCCACCAGCTTGCCCCAATCCAGGCGCTCTTTGAGCAGCCACCAGCCCAGCAAGGTGGTGAAGCCGGTTGAGCAATAGACCAGCACGGTGGAGACGGCGGCCCCGTTCAGCGCGACCGACAGCGTCCACAGGGCGTTGAAGATTGCCAGCATGAGGCCGTAGAGAATGAGATAGCGCAGGTGCTTGCGGTGCACCCGCAACAGCCTGGGCGCCAGTAACCCCAGGGCGGGCAGCAGGGT
>JAMDDR010000034.1 GCA_023488685.1 Chloroflexota bacterium
TTGCTCGGGGGAGATCATGAGTACCAACACCAAGCCCGCTCTCGTCGATTACCGTAAGCTATTCGCAGCAACCAGGGATAAAACTTGGGGCATCCCACTGCGCTTGTCCGAGCGCAAACTGCTGCTGGCTGCCATTGATTTGGGGATACTCAATGGCGCCTTGCTGATCACGCTCACCTTGCGCGGCGAAGCCGCACTGACCGACCTGCTGCTTCTGCGTGGGTACAGCCTGGTCTGGTTTATCACGCTCAACATCCTATGGATGGCTGTTGGCGCGATTTTCGATATCTATAATCTCGCCAAAGCGGCCAGCGCCATCCATTCCCTATGGGCAACCGTCTGCACGGCGCTGATTACGACGACGAGCTACCTGTTGATCCCTTATATCACCCCGTCGCTCCCCGCCAGTCGGTTCGAAGCGTTGGCGCTCGTCGCAATGGTCGCGGCGGGCATATCGGTGTGGCGGGTGCTGTACGCTTCCTTGCTGGTTCAACCCGCCTTTCAACAGCGCGCGTTGATCATCGGCGCTGGCTGTGCGGGCGCGGCGCTTGTTCGCTCGATTAAGGAGATGAGTAGCCCCAGGGGAAACCCTTATAACGGCACGGGCTATCAACTGATAGGCTTCATCGACGATGATCCTGGCAAGCTGGACACCCATGTCGAAGGGGTACCTGTCATCGGCACACACCATGATATCCGCCAGTTCGTCAAAGAATTTCACCCGGACGAGATCATCATCGCCATCACGTGCACTCAGGACATCAACCCCGATCTATTTCAAGCCATCCTGGATTGTCACGAAATGGGCGTTCCCATTACGACCATGGCCGCGCTGTATGAGCGGTTGACCGGCAAAGTGCCGGTCGAGCAAGCCGGCCAGGACCTTGCGATCGTGCTGCCGACCAAAGAACGTGACATCGAACGCGTGTACCATCTGGCTCGACGCTTGGTGGATATCGGTGTGGGGGCCATTGGGTGTCTGGTTTTGGCGTTCGTAACCCCATTGGTGTGGTTAGGGAACAGGCTCTTCTCACCAGGGCCGGTCTTCTACTCCCAGAATCGAATCGGCTATCGTGGCAGGACGTTCCGGATTGTGAAATACCGCTCGATGGTGACCGACGCGGAGCAACGCAGCGGCGCCGTTTGGGCAACCAAGAACGACCCACGGATCACCCCAATGGGCCGATTCCTGCGACTCAGCCGGCTCGACGAAATCCCACAGCTCCTCAACGTGCTTAAAGGCGACATGAGCCTGATCGGACCTCGTCCCGAGCGCCCGGAGTTCGTGAACCAGTTGGCCAGGGAAATCCCCTATTACCGTGCCCGCCACGCGGTGAAACCGGGTTTAACCGGCTGGGCCCAGGTGAAATACCGCTACGGGGCCAGTGTAAACGACGCACTGATAAAGCTCCAATACGATCTGTACTACATTAAGAATCAGAGTTTATTCCTTGATATCCAGATCATTCTCAAAACGATAAAGGTCGTCCTGCTCTTCAAAGGTCAGTAGCACGCCCATCCTCCCCTGCCAAGTAGAGCAGCCCAGTATTGTTCTCCCCTCCTTACGAGAGCGTTTATCAGGTTGGTGTATGGCATGTTCAAGCGTTGTACTCAATGCCGCGTTGTACCCAACACCCTCGACCGCCACATGGGAAGGGCAAGCGAAACCTCCACCTGCTCTTTCAGGGCGGGGATTCATTCCCGCCCATCCCACCGCCGGCGCGAGCGAGCCCGAGGCTGAAGCCATCGGGCTGAAAGAGCAGGCGAGCGGGCGGCTCAACGTTGAACCTGTGATTGCCGCTGGCCAAGGGGCGGAGACCGCCGCCGTTCTCCCCTCCTTACCAAGGAGGGGTAGGGGGTGGTTGCCAGGCCCATGAGTCACCCCTTGACAAATCACCCGAAGGTAACTACACTTGTCTCGTGAACAGAACATTTGTTCCTAAAACACAACACGATTTGATGACCCATCTCAAAACCAGCGCAGGGTCGCTGCGTGGACCCGCTGCAGCCCTTACCTGGGACCGTCACAGCCCGTGTGACAACCAGTGACAACAGTTGTCACTTGTCACATGTCACAACGCATTACCATACCAGCGACCAGCGACCAATGACCAGCAACCAGCGACCAGCCACCTTACGTATCCTCATCACCGGCGGCGCCGGCTTCATCGGCTCACATCTCGTCGATGTCCTGTTAAGCCGCGGCCATCTTGTGCGCGTGCTCGATAACCTCTCCGCCGGCAAGCGCTCCAATCTGCCCGCCTCGCAACAGCGGCTCGCCTTTGTGCTCGGCGATGTGACCGACCCAGCCGTGGTGGCCGACTGCGTGCGCGACGCGGGAACGTCCTTTAGGGTCGATGTGATCGTGCACCTGGCCGCGCTCGTTTCTGTGCCCGCGTCTTTCGAGGGCCCAATCGCCGCCCACCAGACCAATCTCGTCGGCACGTTAAATCTCCTGGAAGCGGCGCGCAAGGCAGGCGTGCGGCGCTTCATCTACGCCAGTTCCGCCTCTGTCTATGGCGATACCGAGACGCTGCCCATCCGTGAGGATACGCCCAAGAAACCACTCTCACCCTATGCAGCGGACAAGCTGGCAGGCGAGCACTACATCCAGATCTACGCCCGGCAGTATGGCCTGACAGCCACCGCCTTTCGATTTTTCAACGTGTACGGCCCGCGCCAGGATCCCCGCTCACCCTATTCCGGCGTCATCAGCATCTTTATGGATCGCGCGTTAAAGCAGCAGCCCGTATCCATCCACGGGGATGGCCGCCAGACACGCGATTTCGTGTACGTGGCCGACCTGGTGCATATCCTGGCGCAGGCACTGGAAACAGAGCACCTGGAGTGGACTGAGTACAACCTCGGCAGCGGTCGTGCATCGACGCTGCTCGACGTGCTCGATCATCTGGGCACCATCGTCGGCAGAGAGATAGAGCGGCAGTATCTACCGCCCAGGCCCGGCGACGTGCGGCATTCCGTTGCCGATATAGCGCGGCTGGAGGCGTCGTTCCCGCACCAGGTGACAACGCCGCTCGCCCGCGGGCTACAGCAACTACTCACCT
>JAMDDR010000194.1 GCA_023488685.1 Chloroflexota bacterium
TCCACTTACGCCGGTCGTGCTCCCGCATCATTGACTCAGCGCGGTTGGACCCAACATCACTGGCAACCAACCTGGTGCTCTGGTTGCGAACGCCCTTCATTTCAGGCGACCAGCGCCTGGAATTCAACTTGCCCGGGCGGCCGCTGTTCGACATCGCGAATGGTGTGTTGTGGGGTGTGGGTTTGTTGGTCTCAACGCTGGCTGCACGCCGCATCTACCGGCGCGGCTGGTATGCGCCGCTCGTGTTCATTCTTGCCGTGTCGACTGTGCTCCCATCTCTAATCAGCAACGACGCACCCAACATCGTGCGCGCCATCGGCATCTTCGTGCCCAGCGCCGTATTCGCCGGTGCGGGTGCCACCTGGATCGAAACAACCGCTCAACGGCGAGGAAGTCACACCGTTTTCCGCGCTGCGCAAGCCGGATTGGCCGGTATGGTCGCCATCTCGGGGGTCACCACGGTCGGCGACATGCAACGCTGGATTGCCCATCCCGGCCAGTATTACAGCCGGCACCAACAGACCCATGAGGCTGCCGACTACTTCAAAGCAAACCTTTCACCAGACACGCCGGTTTACTTCAACCCCGAAGAACTCAACTTCGAGGGCATGTACGATGCGGTCATCCGGTTCCGCGCCGCCGACTTGAGGCCGCGCCATGTAGGCGCAGCCGACACACGCAAATGCTTCCCTTTGCCCGATGTCCCAGCAGGATACACCGCCTTCGAGACGCCCAGCCTCAACGCGCACTTCCAGGAAGTCCTCCAGCCCTGGGCGCAGACTCGCCAGCTCTACCAGTCAGTGTATGTCGCCGACTCGGTCACGACTTACACCCAAACACTGTACCTGGTTACGCCTTTGCTTGATCGGTTGCACCCGGACGACGAACCTTCTATTCGCCTCGGCAATGACAGCGGGGATTTATTTGAACTGCGTCCGACTGGTCTGCCCGAGGCGGTGCGCGCCGGCGACTCGATCACAGTGACAGCGCGATTTCGCATGCTGCGCCCTGCAAGCTACGATTACCGGATCACCCTGTCGCTGCTGAACGACCCTGAAGATAGTGCTGGGCGGAATCATTGGGCAGAACAGGATGATTTCATCTGCTCCATCTACGGGAGCACGAAATGGCAGGCGAATGAGACCATCATCCGAACGCTAAGCCTGCAAGTGCCCGCCGACGCTCCCAGCGGTCGCTATGCGCTGGTGCTGCGCACTTACGGGGGCGAGCCGTACAAGAGCGTGGAGGATCTGCACGTTACGGCCCCAACCTATGACGACAAGTACGAGGGACGCTACTACCATCCGCTTAACGTTACCGGCACACGCACCTCACTCAACGACGATGTCACCGCCCTTGAGCTGACCGCGGTCGATGGCTACATCCGCGAGTGGTGGTTGATTGGGGGATTTCCAGGAAACGCGCTGGATGACGACGTGCTTACCGGTGGCGAGGCAGACTATCGCGTCCCGGACGATGGGCAGGGGGCCGTATTGATACGCAGCCGTTCGTCGAAAATAGATCTCACGCGTTTCGTGCGCCCGGTCGAACAAAACGTCGCCTACCTGTTCGCGTGGATCAAATCGCCGGATGACCGCAAGGGATTCCTGGGCATGAATTCGGATGACAGCATTGCCGCGTGGCTGAACGGCGAGGAGGTTTGGCGCAACAAAGTGAGCCGTTACATGCCCGACGACATGCGCGATATCGACCTGCCTCCCATTGAGCTTAAAAAGGGCTGGAATGCGCTGCTGATCAAGGTGGATCAGAATACCGGCGAATGGGCCTTCAAAGCCCGCGTGTTGAACCCGGATGGCTCTGTGATGCACGATGTGGAAGTGGCAACCCGGCGCCAGTAATCAGGGATGCCGATCAACCGCACAGCCTCTCATGTGAACATGCTGCATTCGCACGTGGCCGCGAGGCTGGCCTGTGCCCTGGCATATAATCTCGGCATCTTAATACTGTTACGTCCTAGGTTGATCATTAATGGCTATTCTGGCAGACAAGAACACAAGACTGATTGTTCAAGGAATAACAGGGCGTGAGGGGGACTTCCACGCCCGGCAAATGCAAGCCTACAGCCCAATCGTCGTGGGCGGTGTTACGCCCGGCAAAGGTGGCATCAAGACAGATTACGGCGTGCCGGTGTTTGACACCGTCGGCCAGGCCGTACGAGAAACGGGTGCCAATGCGACAGTGATCTATGTGCCGGCCAAGTTCGCTCCCGACGCGATCATGGAGGCCGCGGACGCCGGTATCCACCTGATCGTGTGCATCAGCGAAGGGATGGCCGTGCTTGATATGATCCGCGTGCGCGCCTATCTCGACACGAAGAACGTCAACCTGATTGGGCCAAACTGCCCAGGGTTGATCACACCGGGGCAAGCCAAGATTGGGATCATTCCCGCTTCCATCTGCATGCCGGGCAACGTCGGGCTGGTATCGCGCAGCGGCACGCTGACTTACGAAGTCATCAATGCGCTGACGCTGAACGGGATGGGACAGAGCACATGCGTGGGCATCGGCGGCGACCCCGTGCACGGGCTGGACTTCATCGATGTGATCAAGTTGTTGAACGAAGACCCGCAAACCGAGAAGATCGTGATGATAGGCGAGATCGGTGGGAGCGATGAAGAACGTGCCGCCGCCTACGTAAAAGAGTGTGTGAAAAAGCCAGTCGCCGGGTTCATTGCCGGACGCGCTGCTCCTGAAGGCAAGCGTATGGGTCACGCGGGCGCAATCATCGAAGGTGGGATGGGAACGGCACAGGGGAAAGTGAAGGCTATGCAAGCCGCCGGCATTCGTATCGCAGACCTGCCGACGCAGATTCCCGATTTGCTCAAGTAGGAAAAGAGAGATTAGAGATTGGGGATTTGTGATTGGGGATTACACGCCTTCCACGTTTTAATCTCCAATCTCTCATCTCCAATCTCTCTTATCTCCAACAAACGTTTACTTTTCGTAACTGCTCAGCCCAAGTTGAGGGCGACGGGGTGCCCGTCAAACAGGGCACGCAACGCCGCCAGGGCGGCGTAGCCCTGCTTGCGCACAGTGGCGAGA
>JAMDDR010000301.1 GCA_023488685.1 Chloroflexota bacterium
TGGCAGGTGCAAGGCCGACTCAAACGTTTGTTCGTCCACCTCGCGCTTGAACACCACGCATTGTGCAATCCCGGTGCCATCGCGCACCTGCATGAAGACAAGCTTGCCCTTATCCGTTCGGGCATAGAGCCAGCCCTGCAACGTGACGATTTCGCCGGCGTGCTTCGACAGTTCGTTAATGGGAGTAACCATGAGACCTCCGCCGCAAATGATACTCGATTCAGACAACTTAGTAAGCGCCTAATTCGCGCAATCGCCGGTCGCTGATCCCGAAGTAATGGGCGACTTCGTGCCGCAGAACGTGGTGCACGAGTGCTCGAACCTCGTCATCAGTTTTGCAGCGTAACACGATTGGGTTGCGGTACAGGGAGATCTTGTCCGGCAGCACCGCGTGATAGCCCTGGCCACGTTCCGTGAGCGGAATGCCGTGGTAAAAGCCGAGCAGGCGTGCGGGATGGCGCAGCCTGGCCAGGCGTAATGTCTCCTGGTCGGGCCAATCCTCGACCACGATTTCGACGTTGCGCAATTGCTGCCGGAAGTCCTGCGGTAAGGCGTCCAACGCCTCATCGACAAAGCGGTCGAAAACTTCTGCCTCCATGCGTCTGTATTCTACGCGGGTGGTTCTTTCCCCACGTAAATGCCTGGGGTACGCCCATGGTCAGCCGCAGGAGGGAAGGGTTGGCCGGTAGGCCGATATGTAGCCTTGAAGCGCAGGCGGGGTTGAGATCCAGGTTTTAGGTACGCACCTGTCTTGGTTCCAGGGCACGCGGCCACAGAACGGCGAGTGACAGCACATCGACGACGACGATTGCCGTAAACAGCAACGCGGCCATGAATGGGCTGTCGTAGGTGAGATAGACATGCAGTGCAAGGCCGCAACTTGCAAAGATTAGCGCAATGCTCTTAATGAGGCAACGAAATAAAGATAAACTTCGCATCATTTCTCAGCCTGGAGAAATAACTCCCAATACTGACTTACCTCGGAAATTCTACTATCAATTGCCGTGCAGGGCATCCGCCGCGCGTCTGGACGGGGGGCGACCAAAGGCGCAACGCCATGGCGCCATCAGTCTGGCGCGAGCGTCCCAGCCGTCGACGGATCGTGTGGGGCGGCGAAAGCGCGCGCCATCTGGCGCACCTCGTTCGCCGTGCTGGCCTGTAGTGCTGCTCGAGCCAATCGCTGCGCCGGGGGGAGTTCGAGCGCCCGGATGACGGCCTTTACCTGTGGGATTGCCGCCGCATTAAGGCTGAGTTCGTCGATGTCCAGGCCGGCCAGTATGGGTACTGCCAACGGGTCGGATGCAACCTCGCCACACACCCCTGCCCACTTGCCGTGATCGTGAGCGGCTGTCACGACCTCGTGAATCAGACGCAGAATCACCGGGTGAAGGGCATCCCCGTATTGCACCAGGCTGGGATTGCCGCGCTCGGCCGCGAGGGTATATTGCGTCAGGTCGTTGGTGCCGATGCTGAAAAAGTCCACCCGCTGCGCCAGCACGCGCGCGTGGAGCGCGGCGGCAGGCGTTTCGACCATGATTCCCACCGGCATGGGCCAGCGGTGCGCGATCCCTGCGGATGACAGACTTTCGTGCGCACGGTCGATCAGATGGCGCGCCTGCTCGATTTCCTCAACCAGGGTCACCATGGGCAGCAACAGGCGCACGTCATAGCCGGCGCCGGCGCGCAAGATGGCCCGGATTTGTGTGAGGAACAATTCGGGCTGTTGCAGGGAAAGCCGAATCGCGCGCACCCCCAGGAAAGGATTGGCTTCCGGTGGCAGCGGCAGGTAAGGGATCGCCTTATCGCCGCCCACGTCCAACGTGCGCACAATCACCGGGCGCCCATTCATTTGTTCCGCGACCTGGCGCAGAGGCGCAACTTGCTCGTCCTCGCTGGGAGGCGTCTTGCGTGTCAGGTAGAGGAACTCGGTGCGCAGGACCCCAATCGCTTCTGCGCCGTTTTTGATTGCTGCCGGCGCATCAACCAATCCTCCCAGGTTCGCAGCCACCTCGATACGGTGACCGTCACGCGTCACGGTGAGTGTGTGGCTCGACTGGCGCAGTTGCTGTTGCCTGTGCAGCCACGCGGTGCGACGCGCTGCCAGTTCCTGCAGGGTCTGCGAGGTGGGAGACACCCACACGCAGCCGTCGAACCCGTCCACGGCCAGCAGCGTTCCCTCCGGGATGGCCTCTACGCCGGCGCCAGCACCTGCAACCCCTGGGATACCGAGTGCGCGTGTCAGGATGGCCGCATGCGAATTTGCACTGCCGGCGGTGGTGATGATCCCCAACACCTTGTCAAGCTCGAGCTGTGCAATCTGGGTGGGGGTGAAATCACGCCCAACCAGGATGACTGGCCCGGGTAGCCGGTCGCCGGCCGCATGGGAGGCTTGAGTGGTCTCTTGTCCCAAGGTATCGAGCACCTGGCCTGCCACGTCCATAACGTCGTGTGCGCGTTGTTGCATGTATCCGTCGGGCAGGCGGCGATAAGCGCCGGCGATCTCGTCTGTTGCCAGGTGCCAGGCTTTCATCGCGTTGTGGTGATCACCCTCGACCAATTGCCGGGCGCGATCGAGTAATGCCTCGTCCTGCAGGATCAGGGCGTGTGCGTCGAAAATGGCGGCTTGCGCTGCGCCCAGGTTGATCTCCACTTGTTGGCGTCGTTGCTGTATGGCGCGGCGCGTCGCGTCGATGGCACGTGATAAGCGCTGCCATTCGGCGCCGGTATCGATAATGGTGTCATCGCTGATGTTTGCCGCCGCTGTCTGCGCGCGCAGAAAATAAAGAGGGCCAATCCCGATGCCTTCTGACACGGGGGTGGCTGCTATCCGCGTGCCCTGGCTGTGTGAATCCGCCCACAGCCGTGCAGGGGGCTGATCTACTGGCGCAGCAGGTTGTGGCTCGCGCTCGCCAAAGCCGCTTTCGACCAGGTGGCGCAACGCATCCACGGCCTGGGCCGCCTGTGGCCCTTCCGCCAGTATCTCGATCTGATCTCGCTCGGTTGCGCCAAGGGTCGCCAGCTTGTTCAGGCTTTTTCCCGAAACCGGATCGCCAGGACTGCCGAGTTTGCGAACAGTGACCCGGGCATCGAAGTTTGCAGCAGTTTGGACGAAATGGGCCGCCGGGCGAGCGTGCAGGCCGTGGGGGTTGATGAGCGTGATGATGGCCCTGTGGACGGATGGATCGAGAGGCAGATCCGCTGGTGCAGTGTCTTGCGCCCAAGGGGCATCAGCGTCATGGCCGGCGTCTGCCGGCGCACTCGCGCTGAGATGTTGTGTCTTGGGTTTGAGCGCTTCCTGGGCTTCATCGCATACTGTGTCCATGGCCTTTCCCAGGCCGGCCTGGACGGCGGCGGCAATGGCCCCCTCGATCAACGGGCCGGCGCATAGTCGTACGTTCGTGCGCATGTGAACGGGCAGCAACTCCAGCGCCATGTCTGCGCTGAGCACCGCGCTGCCCAAATCCATCAGGACGACGACGCCGTCTGAGCTATACACGGACTGGATCGCATCGCAGATTTCAAGGGCATCGGTGCCAAATTCGCGCCGATCTTCTCCCACGCCCGCGGCGATGGCAATGCCTGTCCCCACAGGGGCAATTTGACGAACCAGGTCGACGATGGCTTCGGCCAGCGCGCGGCTGTGTGAGGCAATGACCAGGCCTACCATTTATTCATTACCCCAGGCTGTCACGGTTGCCTCGACCAATAAATACGCAGACATGGCACCTGCATCGGGCATGCCGGTAAGCGTGCCACCCGCCAGCGCGGCGCGCCCTTTTTGCGCCGCGAGGGTTGCAGTCGACTGCACGCCGCGTTGGGCGGCCAGGGCGCACAGTCGTAGCGCGCTACTAAACGACTGTCCAGCACCCAGCGCATCTTTCAGAGCTTGCGCGGCGGGGACGAGTGCGTCGGCCACGGTTCTCTCGCCAACCTTGACCTTCCCGCGGCTGAGGATGCCGTTCACACCAGCTTCGAATCCCTGTGCCCAATCTGTTAACGTCAATGCTAACTTGCCCGTTGTGACATAGGCCACCTGGAGAAAGAAAGTGGCGTACAGCGGTCCACACGCTCCGCCCACAGTGGAGAGTAGCGTCATGCCGGTCATCTTGAGGATATCGCTGATATCCTTGCCGGCAACGTTTGGGAGTTTACCGACGACCGCCTGGAAGCCGCGGCGCATATTGACCCCGTGGTCTCCATCGCCTACTGCGGAATCCAGTTGGTTCAAGTCGTCACATTTCTGATTGATGATTTGTGCGCAGGCTTGCAGCCACTGCAGCACGCTATCCCGGTCAATCACGTTCTGGTTCATTGATCTAAGAGTGCTCACTTATGGCCGGCCATGTGCGGCCAGCCCAACGGATTTTAGATGCCTTTGGAGCAGTGTCAAGAATCACAAGCCCTTGCGAAGGATGCACGCCCGAACCATCCAAGGATCTGTCGCCCCGATGTAGAATGCTTGCGCACCGTTCGCGCGCAATACCCGAAACATGGCACCGATGGCGAACGAGTTGACTTTTTCAAGCAAGTAAGCGGAGAATCAGATGGAATCCAAACTGCAAGAGCTAAAGGCGCGTCTCATGGAGGTCAACGATCTCAACATGGCGGGAGCCTTGTTGAGTTGGGACCAAACCACCTACATGCCCCCTGGTGGCGCGCCGGCGCGCGGGCGCCAGCTCGGAACGCTGGCACAGATCGCACATGAGAAGGCCACCGATCCGTCGATTGGCAAGCTGCTGGACGATCTACGCCCCTATGAAGAGAGCCTGCCTTATGAGTCGGACGACGCCAGCCTGATCCGCGTCGCGCGACGTGACTACGAGCGGCTCACCAAGGTGCCGGCCGCCTTCATGGCGCAATTACAAGGACACATTGCCACAGGCTACGACGTCTGGACGCGCGCACGGCCGGCAAACGATTTCAAGATGGTGCGGCCTGCATTGGAGAAGACACTTGACCTGAGCCGGCAACTGGCGAATTACTTCCCTGGTTACGAGCACATTGCCGACCCGCTGATCGACTTTGCCGACTATGGCATGAAGGCGTCGAGCGTGCGCGCCATTTTCTCGCAACTGCGCGAGAAATTGGTGCCTAACGTGCGGGCGATCACAGCGCAACCGCCTGCCGATGATGAATGCCTGCACCAGCATTTCCCCGAGGACAAGCAACTGGCGTTCGGTCTGGAGGTCATCAAGCGGTTTGGCTATGATTTCAACCGCGGACGGCAGGACAAGACCCATCATCCCTTCATGACCAAGTTCTCGTTGGGCGACGTGCGCATTACCACGCGCGTCAAGGAAAATGACCTGGGCGAGGCCATCTTCAGCACCATGCACGAGTCGGGCCACGCCATGTACGAGCAGGGCATCAACATGGCTTACGAAGGCACGCCGCTGGCGAATGGCGCGTCATCAGGCGTGCACGAGAGCCAGTCACGCTTGTGGGAGAACGTCGTCGGTCGCAGCTACGGCTTCTGGGAGTATTTCTATCCACGCCTGCAGGCGGTGTTCCCTGAACAGTTGAAGTCGGTGCCGCTGGACACGTTCTACAAGGCCATCAATAAGGTGCAGCGCTCGTTAATCCGCACCGATGCGGACGAGGTCACGTATAACCTGCACCCGATCATCCGATTCGACCTGGAATTGCAGATGCTGGAAGGCAAACTGGAAGTGCGCAATTTGCCGGAAGTCTGGCGCGCGCGCTACACGTCCGATGTCGGCATTACACCCCCAGACGATAAAGATGGCGTGTTGCAGGATGTTCACTGGTATGGCGGCGTGATCGGCGGCGCATTCCAGGGTTACACGCTGGGCAACATCCTGGGCGCGCAGTTCTATGCGGCGGCGATGAAGGCACACCCGGAGGTTACGGGCGAGATTGGGCGTGGCGAATTTGGCACGCTGCACCGCTGGCTGATCGAGAACATCTACCAACACGGCGCGAAGTTCACCGCGGGTGAGTTGGTTCAGCGCGTGACCGGCGGCCCGCTGAGCGTCGAGCCGTATATCAACTATCTCAAGACCAAGTACGGGGCGATCTATAGCCTCGCCTAGTGTGTACATGTATATGCAGAGGAGTCCGCATCTGAGGATGCGGACTCCTCATGCGGTTTCCATAGCTTGATATGGAACTGACGTATCAAAACCCGGTATGGCATGGCGACCGGCGCAGGTGACGAGCGCACCGGCGCCGGCATCGCCGCATCTACCAGCGCACGTGGGAGGCATGGCATACGGTGGAGGGGCCCTGTGTCGTCACACACGCGGGACGTTACTTCTGCTTCTGTAGCGGCGGCGCATGTGCATTGATCCATTGCGGTGGACCGTCGATGGGCCGTCGCAAGATGGCCCATCGACGGAATTGCAGGCGATTACGCTGCGACAGGGGTCACTTCCACTAACTGGATGTCAAACGTCAAATCCTGGCCGGCCAGCGGGTGATTGGCGTCGAGCGTGACGGCGGATTCATTCACGTCCGTCACTCTGACCACAAACGTCTGGCCATCAGGTTGTCGAATTTGCAGTTGTTGATCCAGTTCGGGTTCTATATGTGCGGGGAACTGAGCGCGTTCGACAGCCAGTACCATCTCCGGCCGGTGTGGCCCATAGGCGTTATCTGCTGGGATTTTGGTGGTCTTGGAATCGCCTGGGTTCATGCCCATGACTGCCTGCTCAAAACCTGGGATCACTTGTCCCTCACCCAGCGTAAACTCAAGCGGATCGCTCTCGTTGGATGTGTCGAACACCGTGCCGTCGTCCAGCTTGCCTGTGTAATGCACTTTCACTGTATCGCCCGCTTTTGCTTGTGTCATTCTCTAACTCCTCGTCTCCTGCCCCTGCTTGGGACGGAAAATGTGCCAGACTCTGAAAAAAAGATTGCACCGCTTCACAGCGGTGCAATCTTATTAAGGTCCTAATATTACCACTGCAATATCATAGATGCATCATGCACTGCGAGTTTTTCGCGACACATAAGGACTTAACATGGCTCATCAAGCGCGTTTGACAAGGCGCCGGTTTATGCATTTTGTTGCTTTCACGGGGTTGGGGCTGACAATGGCGGGATGCCGTCCCGATTGGGTGGTGCCGGCCATGCCAGCCCAGCCACCCACGGCGACAGCGCCGTCGCCGCGTGAGGAGATCTTCTACGTATCGCCCCAGGGCAATGACGCCTGGTCGGGACTGTTGCCGGCGCCGGCTGACGATCATACCGACGGACCATTTGCCACCATTGCCAGGGCGCGCGATGCGATCCGGGCGCGCAAATTGGCGGCGCAACTCACCGGTCCGGCGGTGGTGCTGATCCGGGAGGGTCGCTACACGCTCAAGGAAGCACTGGTGTTTGGTCCGCTGGACTCCGCACCGGTGATGTATGCCGCATACCCAGGGGAGCACCCGGTCATCGACGGTGGGCAGAGGATTGATCCCGCACTTTGGCATGTCGAGCAGTTGGGGGACCGCCGCGTGTGGGTGGCTGTGATCCCCGAAGTTGCCAACAAACAGTGGTACTTCAAACAACTGTTTGTGAACGACCAGCGCCGCCCGCGCGCGCGCCTGCCCAAAGTAGGCCCTGAGCCGGAGCGCCGCAACTTCTATCGCATCGCATCGGCTCCCAGTGGTCACGGGGGTGGCCTGTTCGACGATGTCAACAGCTTCCAATGCAAGCCGGGCGACATCCAGGCGTGGACAGCCATCGACGATGCCGAGGTGGTGCTGCTGCACTACTGGATCGAAGAGCGTATGCCCATTGCGTCGTTCGATGCGGCCACGAACACGGTGACCTCCTCGCGGTTCACGATCATGTCCATGCATGGCGATGGGGAGCCTGATTACTATGTTGAAAATGTGTTCGAGGCGTTGACCGAGCCGGGTGAGTGGTACCTGGAGCGCAGCAGCGGCAAGTTGTACTATTTGCCGCTGCCCGGCGAGACGCCAGAATCGGCCGAAGTATTCGCGCCGCACCTGGAACAGTTGCTCAAGATCGACGGCGATCCCGCCAAGGGCCAGTACGTCGAGTTCCTGCGGTTTGAAGGGCTGACGTTCGAGCACACCGAGTGGAGCCGGACGATTGACGGCAAGGCGGCGTTCTCTGCCCAGGCGTCCAGCAGCGCACCGGGCGTGATTGCCCTGCGTGGTGCACAGTATTGCGCGTTCGAGGATTGCGTGATCAGGCACACCGGCTTTTATGCGCTTGATATTGGCGATGGCTGCCTGGGCATTCGGGTGGTGGGCAACGAGCTGTATGACCTCGGCGCGGGCGGGGTAAAAATGGGTGGCGCACCTGCAGGCGGGGCGGTGGCACTGTACACCGGCAACAATCGCGTGACGGACAACCATATCTACGCAGGTGGGCGCGTGTTTCACAGTGCTGCCGGCGTGCTGTCGATGCACGCGATGAGCAATCTCATTGCGCACAACCACATCCACGACTTTTTCTATACCGGCATCTCTTGTGGCTGGGTATGGGGTTACGCGACGAACATCTCTCAGAATAACCGCATCGAGGAGAATCACATTCACGATCTCGGCCACGGCTGGTTGAGCGACATGGGCGGCATCTACACCCTGGGCGTTCAACCCGGCACGGTGTTGCGTGGCAACGTCATTCACGATGTGGAGCGCGCCCGGTACGGCGGATGGGGCATCTACCTGGACGAAGGCAGCTCGCAGATGGTGGTCGAGAACAACCTGTGCTACCGGCTGAGCAGCCAGGCCTTCCACCAACACTATGGCCGTGGCAACACGGTGCGTAACAACATCTTTGCCTTTGGCAAGGACAGCCAGGTTGCCCTGAGCAAGGTGGAAGACGACGACCTGTCGTTCACCTTCGAGCGAAACATTGCCATCACCGACGGCCCACCGATCTTCGCCGGCGGCTACGCCAATACGGCCATCGACAGGCACATCAAGAGCGATAACAACCTGTTCTGGAACGTCAGCGGCAAGCCGGTATGGCCGGCCGGTTTTCCATTCAATACAATGGCGCTGTGGCAGAAAGCGGGCCAGGATCGTCACTCGTCGATCGGCGACCCGCGCTTCAAGAATATCGAGGCGGATGACTTTTCACTGAGCGACGATTCACCAGCCCTGTCTCTTGGCTTCCAACCGTTTGATGTGTCGGACGTTGGCCCGCGCCCACGCGATAAGCGACGGGATCAGACTCCCGGAGTCTCCGAGACTCCGGGAGTCTGATCCCGCGTGTCTCCACCCACCTAAACCTTAAAGTGTTTGCGCAACTGGTTGAGTGTGGCGCCAAAGTCCTTGGGGTACGGGGCCTCAAACTGCATCTGCTCACCCGTGAGCGGATGGCGGATCGAAAGCCGCAAGGCGTGCAGCCCGAGCCGGTCGAGCAACGGGCGTTCGGTCTCGACCTCGCCGCGGTACTGGCGCTTGATTTCCGATAACAGAATCGGCGCTGCCTTGCCGTAGAGGAGATCGACGGCAACCGGTGCGCCCAACGCTGCCAGGTGCACGCGGATCTGGTGCGTGCGACCCGTTTCGGGCTGCGCTTCGACCAGCGCATAACGCACTGCCCCGCGACCGAACCGTTCCAGCACGCGGAACGCCGTCGTGGCTGGTTTGCCCATGTCGTTGTCGATCACCGTACGGTGGTGGTTGTCGCTATCGGCGCGCAGTGGGGCCGAAATGGTGCGCTCGTCCCACATGGGGTTGCCGCTCACGAGCGCGTGATATACCTTGCTCACGTCGCGTTGTTCGAACTGGGTATTGAGTGATTTATGCGCCTCCTGGTTGCGCGCCAGGACGATGACACCGCTTGTTTCGCGATCGAGCCGGTGTACCACCCACAATGTGCCGTGCTCAGGTTCGAGCGCCGTCACCAGATACAGGCGCTCAGTATCGTAACCATCGGGCAGCGTGGGCAAGCCCGCTGGCTTGTTGACGACCAGGATCGTTTCGTCCGCGTGTAGCACAGGAATCTTCATTTTGGCGTCCATCGTCATCTATGGTAGCAGAGCTGCTTTGGGGCTATGGGCACCCTCCCGCAGGTTGTTGGCGCAGATCGTGGCCTGTAACGGCAACCTGCGGGAGGGATTGCCACTGCTTTGGGGCAAAGGATTGTCAAAACGATACCTGTGCCTTGCTGGCGGGCGATGTTAACCCATACGAAGTTAACCCATACTTGCGAACTGTTGCTGGTTCGCCTTACCCCAACTGCGCAGACGGAACGCGACGATCAACATAGCGACGCCGAAGGCGACACCATACGCGCCGATCATCCACACCACGGCCAGGGCACCGGTACCAGGAAATACGAATAGCAAGATGCCGAACAGGATGGACACGATTCCAGCCAGAGCCAGCCAGAACTCACCCTCGATCTCCTTGCGCAGCCTGATTGCCGCGATGATTTCCATGATCCCCGTCACGACGGCCCACGCTGCGATCAGATAGAGGAGAATGAATGCCGTGATATCCGGCCAGATCAGCGTTGCCACACCGGCCGCGACGCCGAGCAACCCTTCCAACACCAACACCCACCAACGCTCACGCCGTTGGGTTGCCTGCATGACGCCGGCGATGATGGAGAACACGCCGTCGACCAGCGCATACGCGCCAAACAGCAACACGAGCGCGGTGAGGGTGACGTCCGGCCAGATGAAAGCCAGAATCCCGAAGATGATCGCAAACACCCCCCGCAACGCCAAGGCCCACCAATTACGAGCTAACATCGAAACCATCGCACACCCCGTTACAAACCAGCACCCCCCAAATCTTGCAGTCCCCCTCCTGCGCATCGTTAGTATACATGTGTGCTACATGTCACGGCCCCAGCCACCAGTCGTAGAGTGTGTCCCAGTCGATATGGCCGTAATAGCCAAACGGTTCCGGGCGCGGGCGTGAGCTCATCCACCACGCGCTGGGCTGCACCACCGGTTGCGGGCACGAGCCACAACGACGATGTGCCTTCGGCGCTGACGCGCGCGAACAACACATGGCTCCCGCCGGCAGACCACAGGGGACGCTCGTCGCGGTAAGCCGGGTCATCGGTGAGTTGGTGCGGTTGTGGTTCCCCGCTCGTGTTCAGCACCCACAGGTGGCGCTGGCGCAGCTCGTAAGGGTCATCCGGCCCACCGTTGCCATCGACCCCCCGATCCGGCATGGCCGCATACGCCATTTGCTCGCCGTCCGGGGACCAGGCCGGTGAGATGGCGGCGACCTCCGGCGAGGTCAACGCGACGGCCCCCAGTTCGAGGTGTTTTTCAGCCCATGTGCTGCGGCCGGCACCCACCACCAGCGCGATGCCGTCGCGTCTGCCCAAGGACGAAGCCGGCGGGGCAGGGGCGAAGAAGTCCGGGTAGATCAGGGTGGCCTCTGACCCGAACCGTTGTGGCGGGTTATCCGCTGAGATGGGGGCATCGGCTGGCACGCTGTACAGCGGCACGCCGTCGGCCATGAGTGAGGCCGATTTGATATCGCCCTGCCAGAAGTACACCTGGCTGCCGGTGGGGCTCCAGCCAGCCAGCATGATGTCGCCTTTGTCCGGGGTCGTGTAGGCATAGAGCTCAAGGCATGTCTGCCCATCGGCGGATACCTTCCACAGGCCTTGATAGACGCTGGGCAGCGTGCGGTTCCAGCGATAGAGCAACCAGGCGCCGTCGGCACTCCAGGTCACCTGGTCCACTTCGCCTTCACCGTATCCCGGAATTTCGCTGGGCACCAGCGTCATCCGCTCCGTGCCGTCGGGGTTCATGACCGCCAGCCCAGCAGGATCGTCGAGCGGTTCACAGGCGAAGCGATCCGTCGTCGGAGACCAGGTGGCCGTACCCAGGCTGATCCGCCGGGCATCCGTGCCATCATTGCGCATCAGCCAGGTCTGTTCGTCCTTGCGGAACAACAGCCAGTTGCCGGAAGGGGACCAGCGCGGCGTGTCGTTGCGGCCGTCGGTAGTGAGGCGTTGGGGTTGGCCATCCGGCAATGGCTTGACCCATATATCGCCACCCTGCACATAGGCGACTTTGCCCAGGATGGGGCCGGGTGTTGAGGTCACGGCTGGCGTTGGTGTGAGTGCGCTCGTCTTCAAAGCAGCGACTTGAGTGGACAGTCGCGCGTTTTCGTCCGCGAGCGCGGTCATCGTCGCCGCATCGTTTGCATTGGATTGTACTGTGCGCTCCATCTCGATCTCGAAGGTGCCGCACGCCGGAAGGAGGACCAGGCAAAGTGCCAGGAACGCGACTAAAAAAGGTCGATGGTTGATCATGTCTCTTCGATCGGTAACTACTGATAACTCATGAACTGGAACCAACGGCAACCACTGTAAAAACAGGGCGGATCATCCAGGCCGTCGACAAGCACTTCGTCCTGCTGCCCGTCCACAGACACTCGGTGTATCTCGACGTTGTTGCCGGTCTGGCGTGTGTAGAGCAGGTGTGTGCCGTCGCTTGACCAGCTTGGCCATCCATCGATGCCAGCGCCCGGTTGTGTGAGCGGGCGGCGCGAGCCGCTGTCAGGATTTTGAGCGTCTACGATATAGATGGCGCGTCCGCTGAGGCCCCGTTCCATATCTTCCCCATTGTCCTGCCAATCGGGCCGCGCCGGGTTTGCGGCGTACGCCAACCACTTGCCATCGGGTGACCATACGGGTTCAAATACACTCTGATCTTTGGGGGTGAGGCGGTCCGAACTGCCCGTCGCGATGTCCAGCACGATGAGCTGCTTGTTCGAGGTCAGGAACCTGCCGGCGCCTTCAGCCATCGCCAGCAGCGGCTGCTGACCCGGTTGCCAGGCATATGCCTCGCGTGTGAGCAACATGATCACGCCCAGGTCGCGGACCTCGCCGCTATCGGCATTGATCGTGACCAGTGGGACGCCATCCACCCACAAGGAATTTGCCATCAGGCCACGCCCGGCCAGGATCAGGCGTGAGTGGGGTACCCAATCGATCAGTTGGTAGTATGTCCTGCGCACATCCGCGCTGAGCTGCAGCGCCACCGGTTCACCGTCGTCGTCTGCGGACTTCACGAATAGGGTTTGCTCCCAGTTCTCGCCGTCCATGTTGTAACCTGCTGGCGTTGACCACGCGAGCCAGCCATCAGTAGACCAGCGCAACGTAGCCTGACCGTTCTTGCTCAGCGTACCCGGCGGAAGGATCTGGCGCTGTGCACCCATGATCGGCGAGAATGCCTCCATACCGCCATCGGCCGTAACGATCCATAGTTCGCCCCGTTTTGCAAAATAGGGCGGCCGATCCCAGCGGCGCCCAGGCCGCCATCACTGCGCCGGCCTCTTCATCTTCATCCACGCGCACGGTTTGCCCGGTGTCCATGCGTTGGACCCACACAGCGCCATCTTTGCGAAACGCGATGGCCTGACCCGAAGGTGACCATTGCGGCTCTGTATGATGGCCATCTGTGGTCAACCGCCTGGGTTCAATGTGATCTGCGTCCATGATCCAGATATCACCATTGCGAACATATGCCAGTCGCCCCAGGGATGGTTGGCTTCCTGGCGCTGACGTGGCCGGCCCATTGGTCGTAAGCTGAACGGACGCAACCATGTGCTGTAACGCCGGCATCAGCGCCGTCAATTCGCTGTGGGATCGCGCGCTGGCGTATAAGTCATACGCCCGCGTGCCGGCGCGGACGATCATGTGTGTCTCTACCGACTGCACGGCGGCCGAGCCGCCCACGGGGGCAGGGCCGGTCACCTTCAGGGTATAGGTGCGTGACTGGCCCCAGCCCTGGTCTACCGGCTCGGTCGCCGCGGCGATCATCACGGCGTGAATCGGCAGCATCGCCGTTTCCTCCCACCCTGGCGCGATATCGTTCCAGTTCAGCCCCAGCCGCGGGCCGCCCTGTTCCAGTTGACCAGCCATCCAGGCCCATTCCACGCCGAGGCGTTGCCAGCCGGCGGGCGCATCAAACGTGATCCCCGCCTCCGGGGCGCTGGTGCGCTCCCACGTCTGAGGCGGCGACCATGGGTTGTTTGTCGTTGGGGGTGGGGTGGCCGGCACAGGTGTCTCCGTGGTGCCAGGTTGGGCGAGTGCGGTAGCCTCCGCAGCTAATCGGGCGTTGTCTGTCGACAATGCAATAGCTGTAGACTGTGCTGGCGCTGGGCTGGCACTGCCTTCGACGCCGACCTGGAGTGTGCCACATGCAGACGTCATCAAGAGGATGGCGACGACGAGGATGCTCTGCCGCTGACACTTCAATTGCGTCCTAAAGTTGACTCTCTTCATGTACTTTCTCGGGCGAGCTGATATTTTCGATTGGTGCATGGTTGGGATCGGATGCGGGTTGGGTACGTTGATACTTGCAGGGCAACAGATCGCCCGATGCCAGGAGCAGATCGCGCAGGCGTGCCCGCGCGCGAAACAAGCGCGACTTCACGGTGCCGGCCAGCCGGTGATTTGCGCTAGCTCGTGATGACATTGCATGACGATTCATACAGGCGAGATCGTAAGCGCGTGCTGTTGCCAGGGGATCACAAGGTTGTGACCGTCCTGACGGGTCGTGTTACAGACTTGTGACATGACCACGGTGCGCTGCACACTCATCTTCGCGCCACAATTGTATATTTCTCAGACGCTATGAAACAGGAATTTCTGGCGTGCCATTTGTGACCATGGTTTTAATCATGTTAAAAATAATGCAAGGCTTCATGCCGCGATGTTTATATGGACAATGGATGGCAGTGTGTATAAAGAGTATCAGCACGGCATCTGTAGACCGGTCGCGCGACAGGACGTGATCTCAACATGACGTGCGTGAATTGATTCACAAAAGGCTTGACAACGCCCTGACCGCATCGTAAGATCATCGCGCAGAACACCCCACGCCATCCAGGATCAAGAGCGCCGTCCGCCGGTGTGTGCTGTTCAACGTTGTCGTTCTCAACATTCGACATTTCACACCACAATTGAATAGGGGAGGCATCGTGAAACTCCATCGCTCGCTCGTCGTGTCGTGCTCGTCCTGGGTCTGCTCGGCGCCGTCTTGTCGGTGCGTGCGCCTCGTCCCGCGCTTGCCGCCCCGGACGATGCCGGCAATGATGCCAATGCCTTGCGTGTCCCCTTCGCACCGCCTTCGCCGCTGGATTCACCCGTCACTCCACCCGAGGCAATCGTCACCGAGGCCGTTACCGAGACCCTCACCGAGGTTGTCTCCGAGACTCTCTCAGAGACGGTCTCCGCGGCGGTAAGCACCCTCCTCCGCGCCCACGAGGGCGGCCACGTGCAGGGCAGTCGCCGCGCGCGCTCCAGGCCGATACCCACATCACCCTCACCGAAGCCGCTCTGCCCAGCTTCGCCCGCGCCGATCGCACCCGCCTCGATCCCACCCGGCATCTCTTCCTCCATCTGCAGCCGGACCTCGCCGCCTTCGACGCTCCCGTCACCCTCACCGTCGACTTGAGCGGCTTCCTCACCGCCCAGATGTGGATGCTGGGCGAATCTCCCGCCCTGTACTATCTGCGCCCCACCGTCATCACCGACACGCCTACCGCCGAGGTCGACAGCGGCGGCGTCCGCGCCGCCGCTACGGGTGTCCTCACGCGCGAGACCTTCGTCCAGGAGGAGGTACCCGCCACCTATGACCCCACTCTGCAGCGCCTGACCGCACGCCTCACTCACTTCTCCGACTATGAGATCGGCCTCGTCACCCAGGTCGGCGCCCCCCAACCCTGGACCCTCAGCCCCAATCTCGGCAGCGTCGATCCCTTCCGCGGCGCCGCCACCTTCGCCACCCCCCTCGACGTGCCCACCCTGCCCGACAACACCCAGCCCAGCCTGCAACTCACCTACTCCAGCGCCGCCACCAACGAAGGCGTCTTCGACGAATACCGCCTCGGCTACGGCTGGGGCCTGAGTGTCCCGCGCGTCTTCCAGGGCGTCAAGGTCAAGTCCATCGTCGATTGGTCCGGTGGGCAGGCCCGCACCCGCTACCAGATCCAACAGG